>CALFVE010000217.1 GCA_937928475.1 uncultured bacterium
CGAGGGGGCCGCCCCCTCGATGACTTTTTCCAGGTCGGCCAGCGCTTCCGGCGACTTGTCTTTGCGGTACTTGGCCCAGGCCAGGTAGGCGGCGGCCTGCTGCTTGTGAGCCTCGTCCGCCGCCACCTTGGCTGCCGTCTCGAAGGCGGCCACGGCGCCCTCCGCGTCGCCGGCGGCGGCCTTGAGGCGCCCTACATGCAGGTAAGCGTCGGTCAAGCGAGGGCCGTCTCGATGCTCCTTAGTCAGGCGCTCGAAGGTGGCCAGGGCCTCGGCGGTCTTGTCGGGCTGCTGCTCATAAGTGACGCCCAGCCAGTAGAGCCCCTCGGCGGCCCAGGGATTCTGTGCTTCTTCCGCCACGCGGGTGTACTGCTCCGCGGCTTCCGGCCAGCGCCGCAGGTAGAAGAGGCAGTCGCCGATGCGCAGTTTGGCCTCCGCCGCCGTGGGGGAGTCGGGGTACTTGGCGGTTACCTGCTTGAACTTCTCCAGGGCGCCGGCATAGTCGCCCTGTTGGAATCGGCACCAGGCGGCTCCGGCCAGGGCCGGCGCGGCAAAGCCCGAAGTGGCGTACTGGGCAATGACCTTCTCGAAGGCGGTCTGGGCCGCCACGTAGTTCTTCTGGTTGTAGGCAGTCGCTCCCAGCAGGTACTGGCACTCAGCGGCCACCGGGCTAGAGCCGTACTTGTTCAGGACCTGCTGGAACATGGCCGCGGCCTGGTCGGGACGGTCGAGTTTCAGGTGGCATAAGCCGATGGAGTAGATCGCGTAGGGGGCTTCGACGTCCCCCAACTTGAGGCGCAAGGCCTCTTCGTAGGCGGCCCGCGCTTGCTCGTAGTTGGCCAGATGGTAGTGGCTTTCGCCTTGCCAGTAGGCGGCCTTGGCGGCGTGAGCGGATTTGGGGAAACGGGTAAGCAGCGCCTGGTACGCTTCGGCCGCCTGGGCGTATTGCTGCGTCTGGAAGCAGGCGTCTCCCAGCCAGAGGTAGCCGAGTTCCGCTTCCTCCCGGTCGCCAAAGCGCGTGGTCAGTTGCTGAAAGTAGGGCACGGCCTGATCCGGCTTGTTCAGGCGGCTGTAGCACTCGCCGGCGCGGAACAGAGCGAGGGGAAGGTTGGCGTGGTTGGGGTATTTCTTGATGAACTCGACGTATTTCTCGGCAGCCAGGGTGTAGTTTTGCTGTCCGTAGAGGCCCTCCGCAAAGGCGAACTCCTGCTCGCCCGGCTGAGCCGCCTGGGCCAAAGCCAGTCCGGTGGCCGGCCCGAAGAGCGCCAAGGCGCAGAGTAGAGCGCCCACTGCTAGCCGCCGCCGTCGCCGGTGCCGCATAGTGGTCAAGTCCTCCCCCCGATAGTGACCGCCGCCCAAGGCCCTGCCGGCCACAACAGCGAGGCTAGAGGCCGACTCAGAGGGCGCCAGGCGTGGTCCTTGCCTTTTACGGGTCCGCCGCTGACCTCGCGCACGCCGCTGCCGTCGGCGCTCATCACGTACAGCCGCGCCTGACCGTCGCGGTCAGAGAGAAAGGCAATCCGCTCCCCATCGGGAGACCAGCGCGGCGCCCAGTCGTTGGCGGGATGGTTGCTCAGGTTGAACCTCTCCCCGGAAACCAGCGATTGCACAATGATCTCGCGATTGCCCGCCGGCGAGGAGGCGTAGACCAGCCGGGTGCCGTCGGGCGACCAGTCCGGCTCCTCGTTCCACACTTCGTTCTGGCTGATGTTGACGATGGCCAGGGTCGCCAGGTGGCAGAGGTAGACATCAATATTGCCGTCGCGATGGCTGCGGAAGGCCAGGCGGGCGCCGTCGGGCGAGAAGGCGGGGTCGCCGTCCCAGGCCTCGTGGCGAGTAAGGTTGATGGCCTGGGAGCCGTCCGGGCTGCAGAGCATGATCTCCTGGTTCTGCTCGCGGTCGGTCAGGAAGGCAATCCAGTCGCCGCGCGGGGACCAGACGGGAAAGCAGTCCCAGGCGTCGTGGCGGGAAAGACTGGCCACCCCTGTGCCATCGCGGCGGCAGCGGTAGACGTCTGACTCGCCATCGCGGTCGGAGGCGAAGGCGAGCCACTGGCCGTCGGGCGACCAGCAGGGGTATTGGTCAAAGTCGGGATGCCGGGTGAGGTTGCGCAGGCCCGAGCCGTCGGGGGCCATCAGGTAGATTTCGGGGTTGCCGTCGCGATCGGTAGTGAAAGCCAAAAGGTCGCCGGCAGGAGACCAGGCGGGGCTGACATCAGCGGCGGGGCTGCGGGTGAGACGAACGAGGCCGCTGCCGTCGTCGTTGACCAGGTAGATCTCTGGGTTTCCTTCGCGGGCGGAGACGAAGAGCAGTTGCCCCGCGGAGACCGGGCCGAGCGCGGTGGTCAGTGCCGCCATCAGCATCCAGAGTCTGAACGACACGATAACTGAGGTCCTCCTCGGGCCAATGACGGTGGCCGAGACGGTGAGGCCTACCTTCGTGCGTACACGTCCTATAACAATTTTGCCCTATGTCGGGTTCGGGTCAGCCGGCCAAGTTCCCGCCTGACAGACCCGCCCGCGGGTGCCCTGTCTAGGTAGACAAGTGGCGGTCGCCGGGGAGTGGCTATTGCGTAGCGAGGGCGGTTGTACTAACATTGTGCTTCGACACGTCTGCGCAGGCATGATGGGTCACGCCGGGAGGTGGTGACGCGATGGATTGTCCTAAGTGCGGATACGTGATGAGTGAGCTCGACACCGAGTGCCCGCGGTGCAAGGCGATCACACAGCGCCCGCCGCAGCCGGCGCCGGCCCCGGCTCAGGCTCCGCCGAGGCAGCAGGCAGCACCTGCCAAGGCCATGAAGAGCAAGGAGGCGGTTCCGGTAGTCGTGGCGCTCCCCCGACGTTCTGACGCCTTGACCTGGGGGCTGATCGCCGCGGGGCTGGCCATCGTGGCCCTGCTGGCGGTGCTCCTGGTGATGCAACTGCGCAGGCCCTCGCAGGCACGCATGGCTGCCGAGTCCACCGCGCAGGCACAAGCACCAGCACCGGCACCGCCCACTGGCACCCTGGCCGGCCAACCGCAGTCGCAAGTTCCCCCGGCCACCACCGGCAGCGATACCCTGGCGCAGAGCACCGGACAAGGAGTGCCGCCGGCCACCACCGGTGCCGACACGCTGGCGCAAGCGCAAGGCGCCCAGGTTCCTCCTGCGACCACCGACACGGGCGCGCTGGCGCAGGGTCAGTCGCAGAACGTCCCGCCGGCAACAACAGAGGGCGGGACTCTGGCGCAGGGCGAGGAGGAGTGGTATGACCCGCGCACCGTCTGCTCGTGGCGGCAAGTGTACGTCACCTCGGGAAGCGGGCTGAAGGTTACCCCTGCGCTGACGCTGCGCCGCCCTTGGCGCATTCGGTATTATACCGGGCAGATGCAGACCTCGGACAATCCCTGGTTTATCTTTGCGATATCAGTTCCAACGATGGGCGTGGACGTAGTCCGTGTATACGAGTCGGCGCCGAACACGCAAGGCGTCATGCCGATGGGCAAGACCGGCACTTTCCCCCTGACGGTAGCCGCGACCAACTCGCTCAACTGGTGGATTGCGGTGGACCAGGGCGAGTTTTGCCCTCAGCGACGTTAGCGCGGCGGCGTTGGCCTGGACGGGAGCCGCCGATTCGCCAAGACCGGAGCTAGTTTGCCGAGCGGAATGATCTCTGTGAGGTCCTAGATGAACAACCAGCAGCCGCCGGAATCGGACGAGGAACATATTCTCGAGGTAGACCTCGAGCAAGACGAGGAGGCGCTCCCGCCGGTCACCTCGGCACCGGAGGCGGGCGGCGAAGTGCTGGTCATCGAGCCCGAGCACCTGCGGGACCTGTCACCGGCCCGCGCCAAGACCCCGCCGGCCGACTTGTACCCCCGCGTGGCGGTTCCGCCCGCGATGGAGAAGGCCGACAAGGCGGGCAAGACCGCCGTCGGCCCGGCGGACCTCGTGGGCGTGCTCAATACGATGCTGATCGGCGCCATCGGCGGGTTCATCGCCTGGCTGCTGGTCGAGCCTTTCATCACGGATCCGCCGGCCGGCGCGCCGCCGGAGCAGCGGCTGCTAGTCTATGTACTGGGGGCGATGGGGCTGTTCGCGGCCTGCCTGGGGGGGATGATCGGCATGGCCTTGGGCAGCGCCGAGGGGTTAACCTCCCGCGCTTGGGAGAAGGCGGCCCGGGGCGCGCTGCTGGGGTTGGGCATCGGCACCGCTGGCGGCTTCGTCGGCGGTGTGATCGGTCAGGCGGTCTATGGGGGCCTGACACAGGCCTTTGGCCCAGCGCCGGGAACCCCGGGACCACCGACCGTTGCTCAGATTGCGGCCCGCGGGCTGGGCTGGGCTCTGGTGGGGCTGTTTGTAGGGATTGGTCAAGGGGCGGTGACCCGCGCCCAGCGGAAAATGGTCAACGGCCTCATCGGCGGCCTGCTGGGGGGACTAGCGGGAGGGTTGCTCTTTGACCCGCTGGCGGCGGTGGTCGCCTTCGCGGCGCGCTTGACGGGGGGCACGGTGGGCGGCGAGGTGAGCCGCCTGGTGGCGATCGTGGTCATGGGCGCGGCCTGCGGCGTCGCCATCGGCCTGGTCGAGCAGGTCCGCAAGGAGGCCTGGCTGCGGATCGTGGAGGGACCGCTCACCGGCAAGCAGTTCATCGTCTACCGCTCGCCGACCATCATCGGCGCGAGTCCCAAGTGCGACATCACGCTCGCCCTGGACAAGCTTGTCGCTCCCCAGCACGCCACTATCACGCACCAGGGCGCGCGCTACCTGCTCGGCGACCTGGGCTCCCCCACCGGCACCCGCGTGAACGGCCGCCCGGTGCGCACGCACCTGCTGCGCAGCGGCGACCGCATCAGCATCGGGCAAACGACCATGATCTTCGCCGAGCGGGCTATACGCGGAGAGGGGCAGGCCTAGCGCGGAGACGGCTTACGGGCCTAGCGCACGCCAAGGGACCCCGGGCGGCCGGGCTCGCCGCTACACTGTCCTCAGGCTGGAGTTCCCCGCGACACGCCCCTGGCCGGCTCGCCCTGCCCCCGGAGGTCGCCGCAAGCAGGCGGGCCGGCCAAGAGGCAGTAGCTGAGCGCCTTATTGGGCGGGGCCGGGAGCGCCGGCTCCAAGCGTGGGCGGCTGCAACCAGACCCAGCCCACCATCTGCATCTGGTTCACGTCAATCTTGTACAGGACGTTCCCGAGAACGATGTACAGGAAGCCCTCGTTGAAGGCCATAGCGGGAGAGCCCATGCCGGGCATCCCAAATCCGAAACCGGTGCGGCCGCCGATGCGGCCGCCGGGTTGGTTGCCACCACCACCCGGCGCGGCCTGGGCCAGAGCAGCGGCGGCCATCGCGACGAGCAACAGCACTAAGATAGTGACATACAGCGGCTTCATGAGAACTACCCCCTCGGCAGGATGATGGGCCGGCAAGTGCGCCAGCCGGGCAGCAGGGCGCTGCGCATATTAGCAGACGCGCCTCACGCGCCGCAGATTCCCGCTTTCTGCCCCTGCCCGAAGCGAAGGTCCCTGCCAGCGCCGGCCGAGGGACCTACATCGCGAAGATACGGTCTAAGGCTAGCGAGTTCACCTGGAGGATATGCTCGGGCGCGTAAGGGTTGGGGGGCATGACCTCGGCGGTTACCCAGCCGTCATAGCCAATCTCGCGCAGGGCCTTCATCACCTCCGGCCAGTTGACATCCCCGTCGAGCAGGTCGCAGAAGCCTTGGAGATTGCCGAGGGCGACCTTGAAGTCTTTGACGTGGACGCGGCTGATGCGCGAGCCCAGAAGGCGAATCCACTGCTCGGGGAAGCCGGTGCGCAGGACGTTGCCGCAGTCGAAGTAGACGCTGACCCAGGGGCTGGCGAAGCCGTCCACGAACTCTACCCATTCCAGCGGGCTGAGCAGGAAACCGTTCCAGACGGGCTCCAGGCCGAGTTTGACCTGCCACTTCTCAGCAGCAGGGAGAAGCGTCTCCAGAGCCTCCCGCGAGCGCTGCCAGCAGAGTTCATAGGGCACCGGCGAGCCGCCCGGCCCGAAGGACCCAGCGACCACGCCGGGGATGACCAGGGCAGTGTCCACGCCGAGGATGGAACCTGCCTCGAGCATGACCTCGGTGAGGCGCAAGGCCCTGGCGCGAACCTCGGGGTCGTCGGCGGTGAGCGGGTAGGACCACAAGAGACCGGTAGCCACCGCGGCGATGCCGAGGCCAGCGCGCTCCGCGGCTTCCCGGATGGATTCGGCCTGCTGCTGCGCTGCCTCGACGGTGAGCAGGCCCCGGGCAGCTTTGCTACCGTCGGGGTCTTCTTCGAGAGTGACCTCCAGACCCTCGAAGCCCGCCTCGAGCGCCAGGGCCAGGATGTCCTGCATGGTGAGGCCGGCCTGGAACGACCACTGGCTGATTGACTTTTTCATCAGCGACCCTCCCGTTTGGTCAAAGGGCGACCGGCTTGCCGGTCTGGGCAGATTCAAACTCGGCGGCGCAGATGCGCACCGACTCCCGGGCCGATTCGGGAGTTACCCGCAGCGGAGCACAGCCCGAGTTTATACACTGGAAGAAGTAAGCCATCTCCCGCACGTAGCCAGTCTCGGAGGCAATTGGGGGCACGGTCTGCTCCCCGTCGGGCCGATAAAGAATCAGGGCCGGGTCTCGGCCCAGGGCAAAATCGAGCAGGCCCTGGTCGCCCAGGATTTGGAAGGCCATGGTGAAGGGGAAGCCGGTTGGCATGGCCCAGCCCGCCTCGGCGACGCAGAGGAAATCATCATAAAGATACTGAGTGAGCACGTGGTTTACCTTGGGGCCGACGGTGAAAGCGTTGGCGGCGCGGGAGAAAACGGCCGGGGGCGTGCCGAAGACCGAGGCGATGAAGTCCACGTCGTGAATGTGCAGATCAAGCAGCGCCCCGCCGCTGAGCGCGGGATCGAGGATCCAGTTGCTCTCCGACCAGACCGGGGTAGCGGAGAGTCGAGTGAACTTGGCGGAGACGATCCTGCCCAGGGCGCCGCGGGCGACCAGATCGGCGGCGACCTCGTAGGCCGGCCAGAAGCGGATGCATTGGGCGATGAACAGGAAGCGGTCGTTGGCGCGGGCGGCGTCAATCATACGCTGACACTCAGGCACGCTCAGGGCCATCGGCTTCTCGCAGATGACGTGCAACCCCGCCTCCAACGCCTGCACAGCCATGTCGGCATGAAGGAAGGTGGGTGTGCACAAATCTACGCAGTCCAGGCCCCCGGCTGCGAGCAACTCCTCGAAAGAGGTGAAACGAGCGAGCGCGGACAAGTCCAGCGGGGTGGGGTCGCCACCCAGGTTGCCCGCGAGGCTGGGCACTTGTTCCGCCACCCGCTCGGGGAGTTTGTCGCAAACAGCCACCAGGTCCACTCCCGAGGCCTCCCGATGCACGCGGAAATGGGCTTGGCCAATGAAGCCGAGGCCAACTAGGGCGAGACGGATCATGCGCGGAACCTCCCGAAGGCGGAAGTCGCAAGTTGAAGATCGGAAGTGGAGAGAAGCAATGCCCACTCGATGTGGGGTTGTTTCCTCGTCTCCTTGCGACGCCCCTTCTTGCGGGAGGTAATCACTTCAGCGGAGGCGAAACGTGCAGCACAGTTTGCGCGGTTTTCGACCCGGCTGTGCGACTAGCGGCTTCCGACTTGGGACCCGCGCCTTCCGACCGGCGACCTGCGACCATGCGAACCATCGGCCTCATTCCGGCCCGCTATGCTTCCACGCGCCTGCCCGGCAAGGCCCTGGCGCTGATTGCCGGGGAGCCGATGGTCTGGCACGTGTACCGGCGAGCGAGGGCAGCAGCCTGCCTGGAGCGGGTGATTGTGGCCACGGACGATGAGCGGATCCGGGCGGCAGTGGTTGAACGCGGGGGCGAGGCAGTGATGACCCGACCGGATCACGTCTCAGGGACAGACCGCCTGGCGGAGGTTGCCGCCGACCTGGAGTGCGACCTGGTGGTCAATCTCCAGGGGGACGAGCCGCTAATGGACCCGGCGATTATCGAGGCGACGGTAGCGCCGTTTCTTTCAGAGCCGGCCTTGCGCATGAGCACGGCGGCCACGCCGATTCAAGATGCGGGCGAGTATCGCGATGCCGCAGTGGTGAAGGTGGTGCTCGACGAGCGGGGCTATGCCTTGTATTTCTCCCGCTCCCCTCTCCCCTACTTCCGGGTTGACAGTCCCGGGGGCGCTCCCGATAATACCTGCCGAGACCCGGAGACCGGCCTGAGCGCGCTCAAGCATCTGGGGCTGTACGTGTACCGGCGGGAGACACTGCTTTGGCTGAGCGGCCTGCCGCCGACGGCGCTGGAGAGAGCGGAGAAGTTGGAGCAGTTGCGGGCTCTGGGACACGGCTGTCCGATCCGGGTGGTGGTGGTGGACTACTCGCCGCTGGGGGTGGACACCCCGGAGGACCTGGAACGAGTACGCCGACTGCTAGAGGATCAGACGACTTGTCCACCCTAGTGCGAAGAATCGAGGCAGCGGAAGGGGCCTTCGTGATCGGAGGCGAGCGGCTGGCGCTAGTGGCGGGACCGTGCGTGGTGGAGGAGGCGGCCTTCACCCGTGCGCTGGCCGAGCAGATTGCCGAGATCGCAGAGGGCTTGAACATGCCCTTCTGCTTCAAGGCCTCCTACGATAAGGCCAACCGCAGCGCCCTAGCGGGAGCGCGAGGGCCGGGCTGGGAGGAAGGCCTGGCGGTGCTGGCCTCGGTCGGGGAGGCCACGGGGCTGCCCATTCTTACCGATGTGCACGAGACCACGCAGGTTTCCGCGGCGGCCGCGGTAGCCGACATCCTGCAGATACCGGCGTTCCTGTGCCGCCAGACCGACCTACTGCTGGCGGCGGGAGCCACAGCGAAGCCCGTCAACATCAAGAAGGGGCAGTTTGCGGCGCCCGGCGATATGAAGAACGCGGCAGAGAAGGTGGCAGCCGGCGGCAACGACCAAGTGATGTTCACGGAGCGCGGCACCACCTTCGGCTACCACAATCTGGTGGTGGACATGCGCAGCCTGCCGATCATGCGCGCCCTGGGGTACCCGGTTCTCTTCGATGCGACCCACAGCGTGCAGTTGCCGGCGGGGCAGGGCACGTGCTCGGGAGGGCAGCGGGAGTTTGTCTTCCCGCTACTGCGGGCGGCAGTCGCGGCCGGAGTGGACGGCCTGTTTCTGGAGGTGCACCCCGATCCGGACCGGGCCCCCTGCGACGGGCCGAACATGCTGCCGCTGACGGAACTGCGCCGGGTGCTGGAGACGGCGCTGCGGATACATGAGATCGTGAAGGAGGCGACCTAGGGCTCGCCCAGGTCCGGAGCGGTTGGCCTTCGGCCCAGTTTCCGGCTGCTTTTGGCGAATATGGACAGGCAAGCGGTGCTCAACCAGGCGCGGGATACCTTGCGCATAGAGGCGGAGGCGGTGGCGGCGCTGGCCGAGCGGCTGGGCGACGATTTTGTGCGGGCGGTCGGGATGCTCCTGGAGACCAAGGGGCGCGCCGTGCTGACCGGGGTCGGCAAGTCGGGAGCAGTGGCCCGCAAGTTGGCAGCGACCCTGGCCTCAACGGGAACTCCAAGCGCTTTCATGCACCCCACCGAGGCGGCGCACGGCGATTTGGGCATGGTTACCGGGGAAGATGTAGTCATCGCGCTATCGCAGAGCGGGGAAAGCGACGAGTTGAGCACCATCTTGCCCGCTATCAAGCGCCGAGGCGCGCGGCTCATCGTTATCTGTGGGAATGCGGAGTCGACCTTGGCCCGGTATGCCGATGCCTACCTCGACGCGGCCGTGGAGCAGGAGGCCTGCCCGCTGGGCCTAGCGCCGACGGCGAGCGCGGTGGCGGCGCTGGCGATGGGAGACGCGCTGGCCATGGCCACGATGGCCGCGCGGGGAGTCACCGTGGAGGAGTTCGCCGCCTGCCATCCCGCCGGGACTCTGGGCCGCAAAGTGCTGCTGCGGGTGCAGGACATCATGCACGGAGGACCGGACAGTCCCACCGTTGCTCTGGGCGCCACGGTGCTGGAGGCCCTGATTGCTATGAGCAAGGCCTCGGTGCGCGGGGCGGTCATGGTAGTTGACGACGAGCAACGCTTGTGTGGATTCTTCACGGACGGGGATCTGCGGGTGCTGATGCAGAAGGTGCCCGACCGGCAGCGGGTGATGTCGGAGCCGATTGAGCGGGTGATGACGCGGCAGCCCACCACCTGCTCGCCGGAGATGCTGGCAGCAGAGGCAGCGCGGATCATGCAAGAGCGGGAGTTTGATAACCTGCCAGTGGTAGACGCCGAGGGGAGAGCGGTGGGCGTGCTTGACATCCAAGACCTGATCAAGGTCGGGCTGGCCTGAAGGCGAAGCCCGGCATGGCCCGCCTCGTCATCCTCCATACCGCCGACCTGCACGGACGCCTCGGCCAGCGGCAGGCCCAACGGCTTAGCCAGGAGCGGCGTGAGCGCGACGCCCTGCTGCTGGACTCGGGCGATGCGGTGACGGCCCCCAACGTTTTTGTGTGGCCCTGGGCTGAGCGAGTGCTGCTGAGGATGAACGAGGCCGGCTACGGCGCCATGGCGTTGGGCAATCGCGAGTTCTTCTTCCGATGCGGGGGGCTAACTCATAAGATTGGACCGGCTCGCTTCCCCGTCTTGGCCGCCAATGTGCAAGTACAGCGAAGGTCGCCCGTACAGCCGCACACTTGGCTGGAGACGCGGCAAGGAGATCGCGTGGGAGTCATCGGCTTGGCGAGGGAGATGGTGCGGCCGGGGTCGTGGGAGGAGCGTTTCTGCAGCGTGCGGTTTGTCCCGTGGCGAGAGGTGCTCCCCAGGCTAGTCGCGGAGTTGCGACAAGAGGCTACCTGGCTGGTAGTCCTGAGTCACCTGGGCCCGGAGGCCGATGAGGAGGTGGCCCGGCTCTGCCCGGAGTTGGACCTGGTGCTGAGCGGCCATTCCCACACGCCGCAAGGGACGGTGCGGCGGATTGGTCAGACGACAATAGTGCGAACGGCGCCGTACCTGCGCGAGTTGCAGTTGATTCGGAGCCGCAGCGAGGCCTCCCCCAGCGAATTCGAGGTGGAGGCGGTGGCGTTATGAGCCAGGGCCGCCTGTACCTGAACCTGGGTAACAGCAGCGTGCAGTGGGGCTGGTGGGAGGGCGAAGAGTGGACGGCCACAGGACGCATCAAGGCCGAAGAGCCGAAAACTGTGGCGGAGGAGATGCGGGAGGCCTTGAGGCTAGCCCTTCCCACCAGAGCAAGGCCGCAAAGCGTCGCCGGCTGTGCCAGCCGGGGGGAGGTAGGCTCGTGGCGCGTTGCCTTCGAGAGGGCCTTCGGTCAGCCGCTGCTGTTGTTGGGAACTGATTTTCGGGTAGAGCTTGCGACCTGCTACCGTCACCCTGAGCAGTTGGGAGCAGACCGGGTAGCGAACGTGCTGGCGGCGCGGCAGGCGGGGCTTCCGCCATGCCTGGTCCTGGACGCGGGGACGTGCCTGACCGCGGACGTGGTGGACGCGAGCGGTCGCCATTTGGGGGGAGTGATCGCGGCCGGGCTGCCGGCGCTGAAGGCGGGAATTCTTGAGCGCGCGCCGCACCTGGGGCTGTTCCTGTCGGGACTGGCAGAGGCACCCCAGGTCTGGGGACGGGACACCGCGGAGAACCTGAGTCTGGGGCTGTCATTGGGGTTGCTGGGCACGGCCCGGGCCCTGGTGGAGCGGTACCGGGAGATGACAGAGGGAGTGGGGAGAGTTATACTGACAGGCGGAGACGCCGACCGGCTGGCAGAGGGACTGCGCGGGGCGGGCGAGGTGCTACCCCTGCTTACCCTGGAGGGCGTGCGCCTGGCCTATGAGAAGAGTCTGGTGCGGTAGGCATGGCGAGGCCGCTGCTAATCGGCGCTGTGCGCGTGGACCCGCCTCTGGCGTTGGCCCCAATGTCAGGCTACACCTCGCTGCCGATGCGCCTGCTGTGCCGCCGGGCCGGAGCGGGGATCGTCTACAGTGAGTTGCTGTCGGCCACCGGCTTACACTACGGCAGCCGGCGGACGACGGAAATGATGGCCACCTGCGCGGGGGAGCATCCGGTGGGGATCCAGATTTTCGGTAGTGATCCCGACTGGATGGCAGCGGCAGCCGAGGCGGCGGTGGCCCGGGGCGCCGATGTGGTGGACATCAACATGGGCTGTGCCGTGCCCAAGGTGATGAAGACGGGAGCCGGCGCGGCGCTCCTGGGGGACCCGGACCGTGCCGTGGCCATCGTGGAGGCGGTATCTCAGCGGATTGAGCGACCAGTGACGGTGAAGATGCGGGCCGGCCTGCGCGAGGGAGACCGCAGTTGGCTGAGCCTGGCCGTGCGGCTGGTCGAGGCGGGCGCCGCTGCGATTTGTCTGCACGGGCGTACGGCAGCCCAGCGTTTCCGGGGGCAAGCCGACTGGGGGGCCATTGCCGCCCTGGTACGCGAAGTTCGGGCGCCGGTGATCGGGAATGGGGACGTGGATAGCCCCCAGGCGGCCCGACGGATGCGCGAGGAAACGGGCTGCGCGGGAGTGATGATCGGTCGCGCCGCGTTGGGCAACCCCTGGATCTTCGCGCAGGCGGCCGCGGAGCTGCGAGGGAAGGTTCCGCCCCGCGACCCCACGCCGCGGGAGCGGGTGGCAATAGCGCTGTGTCATCTGGGGATGCTGGCTGCGGAGCAGGAAGAGCGGCGGGCGGTGCTGGAACTGCGCCCGGTGCTCGCTAGGTACCTGCAGGGCCTGCCCGGTGCCCGGCAACTGCGGACGGGGATCATGAGAGCGACCGCCGTGCGCGAGGTGCGCGACTTGCTGCTCGGTTTTGCCCGAGGGCTGGAGCCGATTCCGGAGTCCGAGGGGGCGGGGGATTATGCGGCATATCCTCAGCGTCAGCCTGGGGTCATCGAAGCGGGATAAAGTTGCGCACACCAGCGTGCTCGGCGAGGACTTCCTCCTGGAGCGGCGGGGGACGGATGGGGACTTGGCCCGATTGGGCAGGCTGATGGTCGAGCACGACGGCAGGGTAGACGCGCTCTGTCTGGGCGGAACCAATCTGGGGCTGCACTGGAAAGGCCGGTTCTACCCCTTTCGGGAGATTGAGCACATCACCCGACAGATCCGGCACACGCCGGTGGCGGACGGAGCGGGGGTCAAGAACACCCTGGAGCGGGAGACTATCCGGCTCCTGCAGGAGCAGGGGGTAGTAGATTTCTCTCGGGCCAAAGTCTTTTTGGTATGCGCGACGGATCGGTTTGGGATGGCGGAAGCCCTCGCCGAGCAGGGGTCTCAGATGGTGATTGGGGACCTTATGTTCAATGTCGGACTGCCCGTGCCTATTCACAGCACGCGCACAGTGGACATACTCGCGCCGCTGGCACTGCCGCTGTTGCGCCGGCTGCCTTTCCGCTGGCTATACCCGACCGGCGGGGCGCAGGACGTGATCAGGCCGAAGTATGAAAGGTATTACCGGTGGGCAGAGGTCATCGCCGGGGACTTCTTGCTGATCCGCAAGCACCTACCGGATGACCTACGCGGCAAGATCATTATCACTAACACAACCAACGAAGAGGACGTGGAACAGTTGCGACGCCGAGGGGTGCGGCTGCTGATCACGACCACGCCGGTCGTGGAAGGGCGGAGTTTCGGGACGAACGTGCTGGAGGGGATCTTCGCGGTGCTGCTCGGGCGTCGGCCTGAGGAGATTAGCGCCGAGGAGTATTTAGACCTGGCCCGGCGGATAGGCTGGGCACCGGTTATCCGCGACCTTGCTGCTGGGCTCGGAGCGTGAGGGAGCCAACTTGCACCGCTTTGCTTTCATTATTCATCCGCTGAGCGTGGCCGATGTGGCGCGCAAGCCGAAGTACCGAGTGGCCCGCTGCCTGCCGGAGTCCTGGGTGGAGGCGGGCCTGCGCTTTGTTAAGCCGCAGGTGCTTAGCGAGATCACCGGGATTCGCTCCGTCACCGGCGCCGAGACGAGCGGGTGGTTCATCGGGTGCCCGCTGACCGCACGGCAGCTGGTCCAGGGCAACGTCAAGCGCAACCTGAGCACGATCATCGCCTGCGGGCGGCTGGCGGAGGAGCAGGGCGCGGAGATCGTGGGCCTGGGGGCCTTCACTTCGGTGGTAGGAGATGCAGGCATCACCGTGGCCCAGGCGCTGGACATCGGGGTCACCACCGGGAACAGTTACACAGTGGCCACGGCGGTGGAGGGAGCCCTGAAGGCGGCGGAGATGGTGGGCATCGTGCCGGCCCAGGCTCGCGCCGCCGTGCTAGGCGCCACGGGCTCGATCGGGAAGGTCTGCGCTCGGCTCCTGGCGCCGCAGGTGGGGGCGCTCACCTTGGCCGCGCGGCGCCAGGCAGAGTTGAATGGCCTGGCGGGCCAGCTGACGGGCCTAGGAGCCGTGGTGGACGTCACTACCGAGGTCAACCAGGCGCTTCATGATGCCGACCTGGTGATTGCGGTCACGGCGGCGGTGGACGCCATCGTGCAGCCGGAGATGCTCAAGCCCGGCTCGGTGGTCTGCGATGTGGCGCGACCGCGAGACGTCAGCCGCAAGGTTGCTGAGCAGCGACAAGATGTGCTAGTGATTGAGGGCGGGGCCGTGGAGGTTCCCGGGGAGGTGCAGTTCAACTTCGACTTCGGCTTCCCGCCCCGTACCGCCTATGCCTGCATGGCGGAGACGATGATCTTGGCCTTGGAAGGGCGCACCGGCGACTACTCCCTGGGGCGCGATATCAGCCTGGAGCAGGTAGAGGAGATCAGCGGACTGGCTCGCAAGCACGGCTTCCGGCTAGCGGGGTTCCGCTCCTTCGAGCGTACGGTGACGGAGGAGCAAATCGCACGGGTGCGGGAGGCAGCCGGCCGGTAGGCGGTGGGCGCAGCATCTGGTCGCATTGGGGGTACGACGGGCAGGCCGCCCGTCGTCTCCGTACCGAGGTGAGGCGATGGAGATCCCCGATCAAGAAAGGGTGCGCCGGGAGAAACTCGAGCGCCTGCGCGCGGCAGGACGCGATCCGTTCCTCCAGCACGGCTACCCACGCACACACAGCGCCCGGGAATTGGAGAAGCACGCCGAGGCTCTGCTGGGCCAGCAGGCAGCGGTGTGCGGACGCCTCCAGGCCCGGCGCGGGCACGGCAAGGCGATCTTCGCCGACCTGGTTGACGAGAGCGGGCGCATCCAAGTGTACGCGCGGCTGGATGATCTCGGCGAGGAGCAGTTTGCGGCTTTCGATGATCTCGACCTGGGAGACATCATCGGCGCCAGGGGAGAGGTTTTCCGCACGCGCACCGGGGAATTGACGGTGCGAGTGAGTGAATTTGCCCTGCTGGCAAAAGCCCTGCGTCCCCTACCTGAGAAGTTCCACGGTTTGCACGACCCCGAGATTCGCTACCGCCAGCGGTATTTGGACTTGATCGCGCAGCCGCAGGTGCGGGAGGTCTTTCGGGCGCGGGCAGCGCTGATCCAGGCCTTCCGGAGCTACCTGTGCGAGCGAGGGTTCCTGGAGGTAGAGACCCCCATCTTGCAACCCCTCTACGGGGGCGCGGCCGCACGGCCTTTCACCACCCACCACAACGCGCTGGACATGAATCTGTACCTGCGCATCGCGCCGGAATTGTATCTCAAGCGGCTGTTGGTGGGGGGCTTCGAGCGGGTCTTCGAGATCGGGCGGATGTTTCGCAACGAGGGGATTGACACCCGCCACAATCCCGAGTTCACCATGATCGAAGTCTATCAGGCCTACACCGACGCGAACGGGATGATGGAGCTGGTGGAGGGACTGGTCGGCGCGGCTTGCCAGGCCCTGCATGGGAGCCTCAAGTTTACCTACCGGGGCAACCAGATTGACGTGACTCCGCCCTGGCGTCGGGTGCCCCTGCTGGAGGCAATCCGCGCAGCCTCGGGGCTGGACTTTGCGACGATTCCGGACGCCGCCACGGCCAGGCAAGCAGTCGCGGAGCGGAACCTCGACATTGGAAATACCGCGGCTCTGGGTCTGTGGGAGATCGCGGACAAAGTCTTTGACCGCTATGTCCAGCCTGCGCTCGTGCAGCCGACTTTCGTTACTGACTACCCGGTCGCTATCTCGCCGCTGGCCAAGCGCAAGCCTGATAACCCTGAACTGACGGCACGCTTTGAGCCTTTCCTAGGAGGCGAGGAAATTGGGAACGCCTTCAGCGAACTGAACGACCCCGACGAGCAGCGGGCGCGGTTCGAGCAGCAAGTGCGGGCCCGGCAGGAGGGGGACCTGGAGGCCCACCCCATGGACGAAGACTACATCACCGCCTTGGAATACGGGATGCCGCCGGCCGGGGGCTTGGGCCTAGGGATTGACCGACTGACCATGGTGCTCACGGATCAGCCCAACCTGCGCGAAGTCATTCTGTTCCCTCTCCTCCGCCCGCTGAGTGAGTAGTCGGGGCGAGCCGCGGAGTCTCGCCGCAGGGCGTCAGGCGCAACTCTGGGAGGGCCGCCGACCGGACGCACGTGACGTAGCGGCCAAAGTTGCAGACCGGCGCGAAGGTACGACGGAGGTAATCGTCGAGGAGCGGAGAGTCCGGAGGGCCGACGTGCTCGTGGGGAGGGAGAGGCATGTCGGCCAGCACCACAAAGCGGACTGCCTTCGACTCGAGTTCTCTGATGATCTCCTCCTGGATGGGGCGGGTGGTGGCGATTCCAGGGTGCAGTTCGTAGTAGCGCGTGGCAGGCGGGCGGCCCGAGAGGAAGTAGAAGAGGGCATCGTTGATGAAAATGCGGTCGTGACGGAAGTTGCCCACGAAGATCGGCTCGTCTGGGGGAACGTTGCGCTGAATCCAGAGCAGGGCGTCCTGGTAGCCAACCTCCTCCGGCCCCAGGCAAATGCCCCGGGCTCGTTCCACCTGAAAGCGAGGCAGCAGCGGGCCAGCCAGGCGATTGAGGAGCAGGTGAGTGCGGGTCCAGACCGGATGGAAGAGGAGCAAACCCACGATGGCAATGGCGCCGGCGGTCAGCGCCCGGCGTCGGGGGGAGCCTGTAGGGAGAAGCGCGGTCAGATCTTGAACGATCGCGGCGAGGAGGAGAGCGCAGGGCAGGGCGGTTGCCAGCAAGTGGCCCTGGTCATGCCGTACCAAGGCATGTAGAAAATACAGCACGCTAACCGCCAGGAGCAGGAGGAAACGCCAGGGGCGGGTCTGCTGCCAGTCCAGCCGGCGGGTGCGGGTAGCAGCCACTAGCCAAGCGAGCGCAACCAACCACACGGCAAAGGGAAAGTAGAAAGGAAAGGTGCCCAGGAGATCGCGAACCACGCTGCGCAGGTCGCCGGCACCGGCTAGGGCCGAGCGCAGCACAGACAGCGGGCAGGGGTAGGGCACGCCGCGCACCCGCGGGTAGATGCGTAGGGGAAAGTCCACAAAGTCATAGCGCAGGATCGGTAGGGGAACCTTGACCAGAAAAATAACTACGACGGGAGCGACGACCAGGGCGAACCCGAGCAGATAAGCGCCCAGTCCTTGCCTGAGGAGATAGGTCAAACGCCCGAGCAGGGGGCGGCCCCGGTTTGTTTGCCGCCAGAGAAAGTCGCCCACGACAAGGGAGTGCGAAAGCAAGGTGTACACACCCAAGTCATGGCGGAACAGCGCCGTCAGGCCGGCCAGCAGGCCGGCGGCGAGCGACCAGGCTCGCTGTCGGGTCCCCAGGAAATTAAGCCAGCAGAGATAACTGCCCAGGGCGCACAGGAGGCTGGTGCCCAGATTGCCGGCGGCGACAGGCAAACCCACCCAGGCCAGCCCGACGGCCCAGGCGGCGTAGGACCACTTATGCGCCTCCAGCCGTCGGGCTAAGTGATAGACCAGGGTAAGAAGCAGGGCCATCACCAGCGTGGCGAAGAGGCGCTCCGCCCAGAGGGAGGCACCGAAAAGGCGGAAGACGGCTGCCAGCGCGTAATACTGGCCCGGCGCATAGTTGGACCAGAAGTCGCGATGGGGCATGCCGCCAGCCAGCACGACCATCGCGCCGGTAGTGACCAGGCCTTCGTCATAGTGGCTCAGGCCGGAGTCCACGCCGATCAGCAGGTAGGCCAGGGTCACGAGAAATAGCAAGATAACCGCGGTCCGGGTGAGCATTGTTCGTTTCCTCTCCGCCGGCCGGGAGTGACCGGCCGGTTGACCGGGGCAGGAGTAGTGTGCGATCCCTGCGAACAGGAGTCGAGGGAGAGACAGGCGAAAGGCCTGCACTGCGCGAAGCGCGGTCTCGGCGCGGGGAAGACGAGGCATGACCGGCCGCCGCGCGGCCGCTCGAGCGGAGCACTCACCATGCGCAAACTGGTCGGCTGGATACGCGCCTTACGTCCCAAGCAATGGACTAAGAACGGCCTGGTTCTGGCGGCGCTGCTCTTCGCGCACCAGTTCCGCGATCCGCAGCGGGTGGGGCTGGCGGTGCTCGCCTTTGCCCTCTTCTGCGCGCTGGCCAGCAGCGTCTATCTGGTCAACGACGTCTGCGACCTGGAGGAGGATCGAAGGCATCCCCGCAAACGACACCGGGCGCTGGCCTCCGGGCTGATCTCCCCCACGACGGCGCTGAGCAGCGCCGTCATCCTGGCACTGGTCGCCCTAGTCGGCTTCTTCCTCATCAACGCTCCGACCGGCTATCTGGCCATCTCGTACGTCCTGCTCCAGATCGTCTACACGCTCTGGCTGAAGCATGTGGTGATCTTGGATGTCCTGTCGGTGGCGGGAGGCTTTGTGATTCGGGCCGCCTTGGGAGCGACCGCGATCCACGTGGAGATCTCGCCCTGGCTGCTCATTTGTACTATTCTGCTGGCGCTCTTCCTCGCCCTGAGCAAGCGCCGACAGGAACTCCAGACCTGGGGTCCCGAGGCGGCCAACCACCGCCCGATTCTGGGTGAATACACTCCCTACCTGCTCGACCAGATGATTGCCGTGGTGACCGCCTCCACGCTGATGTCCTATGCCCTGTACACTATTAGCGAACGCACCGTCACCCAACTGGGCACGGACAAGTTGATGTATACCATCCCCTTTGTCATCTATGGCATTTTCCGCTACTTGTACCTGGTGCACCAGCGCGAGGAGGGGGAGGCACCCGACCGCGTGCTGCTCACCGACGCTCCGCTGCTGATCAACGTGCTGCTCTATGCCGTGGCGGTGCTGCTGCTGCTTACTGCCTTCGGCAAGTGAGCAAGCGCCGGGCGCCCTAGCGGAGAATCAGCGAGACATGCTCACCATGGCGATTCCCGCAGCCACGACCAGCGTCCCCAAAGCCCGCAGCAGGTTGACGTTCTCCCCGAACCACAGGACCGAGCCGGCCATGACAATCAGAAAAGCCGCGCTGACGAAGATCGGATAGACGACACTGATGTCCATCATGGACAGCAAGGCTAGCCACATGACGAAAGAGACGATGTAGAGGCCCACCCCGATGAGAATCTGGGGCTTGGTAAAGACCAGGAGAGCATATTGGGCCAGAGGCAGGTGGGTCTCGGAGACGCTGCCCGCGGCGTTCATGCCGGATTTGAGCAGCAGATTGCCGCCGGCCGCGAAGATTATGTTAGCTAGGATCATCAGTACCTTAATCACCAGGACTCTCCTCTCCGCGAGGCTGGTTGCAAGCATCAGAGCGTGAAGGCACGGGCCGAGACAGACCGGCGTGGCCACTCATCACCGCCGGGTCTTGCGCGATCAGTTCCGCCTACGCAGGGCGGTAACCTCTTGGCGCAAGGAGGTATTGTTCGTTGCCCTCGCGAAAGCCTCCGCACACGGCTGCTGGGCGAGAGGTGAGCGATGGGCTTTTTGGCAGATCCTCCGTTAGTATTCGATAACTGGCCGGTGGCGTTGCTCCGCTTGGTGGTAGCCTTCGTGGTCGGCGCGGTGCTGGGATTCGAGCGAGAGCGACGGGAGCGGCCGGCCGGCCTGCGGACGCATGTGCTGGTGTCAGTCACGGCATGCCTGAGCGTGGTCGGCTGCTATGCGCTGAGCGGCGATCCTACCAACCCCGCGCGGGTGGCCCAGGGAGTGCTGACCGGCATCGGCTTTCTGGGCGCGGGGACGATCATACGCCATGGGAACGTGGTGCGAGGTCTGACCACGGCGGCCAGCATCTGGGCAGCGGCGGCGCTGGGCCTGGTGGTGGGGAGCGGGCTGTACCTGGCCGCGATCGCCGCGGCGCTGCTGGTGGTGGTGGCGCTGACCCTGCTTCGCCGGCTGGAGGCGCTGGTGCATCAGGAGACGGGGCCAGTGCACGTGCGGGCGAGACTGCGTCCTGGCGAGATATTTCCCCTGGGCCTGGCGCAGACCCTGGCTGAGAACGGAGTGGAGGTGGTTGCTATGGACCTGGTGCCGGGAGAGAGGCCCCAGGTTCGTCTGAGTCTGGAAGTGACCGGACACCTCTCCGAGCAGGCGGTGGTGGCGCTGGTTCGGTCCTGTCCGGCCCTCGAGGAGGCCAGGCTGGAAGTGAAGTAGACGCGCCCGCCGGCGGCGCTGAGCGGGTGCGGGAGGGAGGTCGTCACAGTGATGAACACGCGCTGGATGTACGTCGTGCTGCTCGGCGCGGTCAGTTGCGTCTGCGCGGAAGCCGCCTACACGCCGCCGGTGGTCAGCGTACCTCTGACCACCAAGGCGCCGCAGTTGGATGGGCGCTTAGAGGCCGCCGAGTGGGCGCGCGCCGGCGTTCTTTCCGACTTCGTGCTGGTAGGCGGCGCCTCCCTGCCTGCGCTGCCCACCACCGTGTACATGCAATATGACGCCAGCAACCTCTACGTGGGCGTGTTTTGCAGCGATCCCAACCCCGGCGGCCTGAAGGTGGAGGCGACGCGGCGCGACGGGGCGGTGCTGCAGGATGACTGCGTGGAGTTGTTTTTCGACACGCTGCTCCAGCGCAAGGACGTCGCGCACCTCGCGGTCAACGCAGCGAACGTGCAGTTCGATGCCTGGAACGAGGACGTTACTCAGGACTTCAAGTGGACCTCGGCAGTCCAGCGGCTGCCGGACGGCTGGAGCGTGGAGATCGCCCTGCCCTTTGCGCAGGGCATCGGGCCTAAAGTAGGAGACACCTGGCTGATGAACGTGGGGCGCAGCGCCCCGGGACTGGGCGAGAAGTCGTGTTGGGTAGCGACAACCAATTCTTTCATGGAACTTGACCGTCTGGGCACGCTCATTTTTTCCGGACCGCCCTTCCGAGTGAGTCTGCGAGGCCTGGGCGACCTGTGGCTGGGCCAGAATCTGGCGCAGGTCGAAGTCGCGAGCCTGACGGGTGGGTCTGCTCCCCTGGCGGC
This sequence comes from uncultured bacterium, assembly GCA_937928475.1. GTDB lineage: Bacteria > Armatimonadota > Zipacnadia > Zipacnadales > Zipacnadaceae > Zipacnadum. The sequence goes on from CALFVE010000217.1 coordinate 21,224, forward strand.
GAAGTTGAACGCGCGCGTCGAGGGGGCGTTTCCCGCCAACGGCTCGTTCAATGCGGTGAAAATCAAGGTGAGCACAGAGCCGACGGTCTGGGAAGTGCCCTACCGGGTGCCGGGAGACGGACTCAGCACGGTGATCTTCTCGGTCACCGATGAGAAAGGGACAGCCGCCTGGCGGTCCGCCCCCTATCCTGTGAACATACCGCCGTTGACGGCGGCTTTGCAGCGACTGGAGCGAGCGCTGAGCGAGGCCTTGGTGATCTGGAGTCGGCTGGAAGCCGGCGAGCAGCGGGAATCCCTAGCGGCGAGCCTGACCGAGATGCAGACCGCGTGGGAGGGCATCAACGCGCGGGTGCTCGCGCAGCGGCAGATCGCCGACCGCACGCAGTATGCCAGCCTGCTAGCCGAGGTGGACTTCCTGGCACAGGCGGCAGAGGCGCTCAAGGCCCAGGCGGTAGCGGCGACGGCCGCGGAATGAGGCAGGCGCTGGCGGCTCCAGACTCTGCCTCGTGTATCGAGAGGCATATCCCTCAGGCCAGGTCTGCGATACTCTCCAGCACGTAGTCCGGCTGCACGCCGGAGGCGGCGAGCCGGCGTCGGTCGGTCACACCGGTCAGCACCAGGGCCACCGCCACCCCGGCTCGTCGGCCCAGTTCCAGGTCGGTTTCCAGGCGGTCGCCTACTAGCAGGCACTCCCCCGGCGCCAGTCCCCACTCGCGGGTGATCACTTCCAGCATCAGCGGAGAGGGTTTGCCCGCCACTGCTTCCACGCGACGCCCCGAGGCAGCCTCCAGCAAGGCGACGAAACTGCCAGTGTCGAGGACCTCCTCCCCGCCGGGCAGCGGGCAGGTGACATCGGGGTTCGTGGCCACAAACCGGGCGCCCCGGCGCAGGGCTTGGAGCGCGCGGTTGAGATCGGCATAGGTGACGCTGCGATCCCAGGACACCGCCACCACCTCCGCTTGCTCAGGATCGTCGGTGAGCGCAAAGCCACCGCGCAGCAGTTCCTCCCGCACCGGCGCTTCCCCCAACACGAGGAGGCGCCGGCCCATGCCGGCCTCCTGCAGATACAGGCGCAGGGCGACCGGAGAGTTGATGACCTCGGTGGCCTCGGTCGGGATGCCCAGCCGGCTGAGTTTCGCCGCATACTCCTCCGCGCGGCCGATCGGCTTGTTGGAGATGTAAGCCAGGCGCTTGCCGGCGGCGCGCAAACGGGCTACCGCACGGTCGGCGCCGGGGATAAGTCGCTCCCCGAGGTAGACGGTGCCGTCCAGGTCGAGTATGTAGCCGGCATAGTCATGCAAGAGGCGCGTGCGAGGGTCAATCATGATGACGGGCAGCGGCAGGAACGCTCCGGGGGGATGCGCACGACGGCTTCTTCGAGCAGCCGAATCAGGTCGCGACGCTTGGCGTCTATGAGCGCGGTTACTTCCTGGGCGGAGAGACGGTGCTCCGGCTCCACCCCGGCCGCCGGGTTGGTGACCACGCAGATGCTGGCATAGCACAAGCCGGCCTCGCGGGCAAAGACCACCTCGGGCACGCCGGTCATGCCCACCACGTCTCCGCCCAGCAGCCCGAACATTCGAATCTCAGCAGCGGTCTCGAAGCGGGGGCCTTCCGTGCAGACATACACAACTTCCTGCGTGGGGCCCATGCCCAGCGCCTCGGCGGCGGCCGCAAGGTGCGCGCGGAGTTCTTCGCAGTATGGTTCGGTCATATCTACGTGCCGCGGAGGATAGTCGGGAGGCTCGAAGAGCGAGCGGGGCCGCCCGCAGGTGAAGTCGAGGAACTGCGCGGCCAAGCACAACGAACCGACGGGCAAGGAGGCGCGGAGCGCACCGACGGCATTGAAGGCAATCACGCGGTCGCAGTGCAGCATCTGCAGAGCCACCAGGTTGGCGCGATAGTTGACCTGATGGGGCAGCAGACTGTGTTCGCGCCCGTGGCGGGGAAGAAAGACCGCTTCCCGGCCGCTGATGGTCCCGGCGTAGGCCGTGACTGCGCCAAACGGGGTGGTGACCGTGATAGGCTCCCAGCCCGCTTCGCCGATTTCGTAGAGTCCAGTACCGCCGATGATGCCGAAGGCCATGATACGAGCTCCCTGAGGGATGGCGCCCGCCCGCTAGGGCCAGGGAAACATAGGCGCCTGGGTATGGTAAATGAAGGAGATGACACTCCAGAATACCGCCATGACGAACTCCCCAAAGATCAGGCCCAGGAAGAAGGGACGCAGCCGAAGGTAGGTCTTAATCCCCCCGTAGCGAGTGATGGCCGTCTTCAGCAGCCAGGCGATAAGCGCCGGGAACCAGAAGACGCACATAATCCAGGTGACGGAGAGCGCCGCGCCCAGGGGGTGCAGCGGCCACCAGACGTAGAGGCGGCGCATCGTGCCCAGGAACAGGCACAGAGCAATCCCGACGGCGAACCAGAGGAGGCGCGAGATGCGGTACTCTTCGATGCCCTCCATGAGCGGGGCCATCTCGTGCCAAAACTGCTGGTTGTTCCCAATGTACAGATACCTGTACATGGTGATCGCGCCGCGCTCATAGGTAAGCGCCAGGTGGAAATACCCGGCAACCACAATCGCAAAGACCAGCGCCAAGATGATGACCGGGGTCATCTTGCGGCGAGGGAGGCGGACGCCATCGGCGAGGTTCTGGGCGTCCAGCATGCCGGTGAGGGTGACCCCGCGCAGGTCCCGGGTAAACATGGCGTTGGTGAAGGCGAGGAGGGTGAGGTTGGTCTTGCCCATGAGACTGCGTCGTGTGAAGAAGCTCCAGATATCGGAGGGAGTGAAGGAACCTTCGGCCATCGGCGCGCCCGCCTCGGAGGTGGCGCGCGCCATGATTACTGCCTGCACGAACATGTAGATGCCGAACTCAGTCAAGGCGACGCCGACGCTGCCGCCCGCGGCCCGCCACCAGAAGACGATTCCCACCACTGCTAGCACGATGAGCCAAACGGCAGTGCGAAAGCGAACCAGAGTATTGGTGGCAGAGGGGTCGCCCACGGCCTGCCGCCGCCACACGTCGCGGACCCGCACCCAGCCGGTAAAGACCATTAGGCCCACCAGGGCGAAGGACACACCAGCGGTTTGGTCAGCCACGAAGGCCATGGCCGCAGCGTGCGCCCCACCGGGGGCTACGCCCAGGGCAGAGCCGACCACCTCCTGGAGCCGCGCCAGCACAAAGAAAAACCACAGACTGAAGACCATTTCGCTGGAGAGAAGATAGAAAAAGCCGACCCCCGCCATCGAGAACCACATCTCGGTGTAGCCCATATTTCTCCAGGGCATTTGCTGAAACTGAATGCGATACTGAACCCGCATCAGGGGAAAAACCGGCCAGATGTTGTGGAGGCCCTTGAGGCCGAAGTAGAGGGTGGGGAGGGCAAAGCCGATCCACATGAGCGGATTGCGGAGGAAGTCGGCAGCGGCGGTGGGGGTAGCGGCTAGTTCCAGCGGCAATCTGGTGAGGGGAAAGGCGAGGTGCTCCTCGTCCGCCCAGAGGCGGTAGACGATGGCCGCCATCCCCACGAAGCACATGTAGACCAGCCCGTAAAGCACCAGCCACAAAGCGGCGGGGGCCAGCCAGGCAGCCCAGGGAAGGGCGACGCCGGCCGGAAGTCCCTCATAGTACCACTTGATCACCGGCTGGGCCGCGTCGCGGGCGGGATTCCAGGGCACGAGCGCGGGCTTGATGTGAGGGAAGTACAGGGCCTGCCAGTGATTGGCGGGAGTCGCGAGGTAGTTGAGGCCGGCCAAGGTCGGATAAAGGTCCTCAGTGAGGCCTCGGGAGGCAACCATCGAGGACAGCACCATCATGACATAGATGACTACCAGTTCGCCCGGACGCAGGCGGGCGCGGGGCGAAAGCCAGCCAGCTACGCGGTTGAGAAGGACGATAACGAACAAGAGGGCGATGGCGACCGGCGGGATTTGCAGGAAGCCGATCATGATAGCGCCGGTGACGTACTCCGCCCAGGCTACCACCGCGCAGACGACCACCGATATGCCTAAGCCGAGTACCACAGCGCGAGGGGTGATGCCATCCCGAAGTCTGGGGGACTCCCGGGCGGGGAGCACAGCGGCTAGGGGCGGGTTGGCGGCCATGCGGGAACCTCGACAGTAGAGCGAATGCGATCGGCCAGCGGCCCGTGGGGAGTTCGTCAAGCAAGGCCCCGCAACCTTCCGCGTACGTGTTCCCCGCGCCTCCTCCCTCAGCGCTCCGGGGGCCGGCGCGCCGGGTTGCTGCCCGGAACCGAACTTTGCGGGAGCAGCGCCGTCCTGAAGGAGTACAGCCCCCCTCGAAAGAAATCACTGAGGGTAGGGGTCAATCTCTGTACCGGCGGGAGGTGCGGCTATGTCCCACCACGTGCAGAAGGTCACTGCTTTCGGCCTGCCCATTGAGGACCGTCCTGGGGCGCTGTGCAAGGTCACCTGCGACCTGAAGGCGCACGACACGAACCTCAAGGCCTTGTGGGCTTGGGCGGAGGAAGAGGGCCAGGCGCAGGTAATGTTTGTGCCCGAGCGCCCTGAGCAGGTCTCCGGCTGCGGCTGTGAGACCTGCTGCGCGGCCGAACCGCGCGCCGTGCTCTGGATTGAGGGCGAGGACAAGGCCGGCGCCTTGGGCGAGAACCTGCAGAAGATTGCCGCCCAGGAGATCAACATCCAGGCGGTGATGGCCGGCGCGCTGGAAGGCAAGTACGGCGCGATCCTGGTGTTCGCCGACGAGGCCACCCTGGAGGCAGCCGCCAAGGCGCTGGGCGCGTGCTGCGCTTAGCGCTGGAGACGTGACCTGGCCAGGCTGCGGAACTGGGGCGGGGGGGCCCGCCGGGCCTATTGGGGTGCTCCGAACTCAAGATACGGCTCGCCGATGAACTTGCCGTCGCGGGTGGCGCGGATCAGTTCCTCGGATTGCAGGGCCCAGAGGATATCCACGTCGCGATCCTGCCAGCGGCAGACGATCCTTCGCTGGCTCTCGTAACGGCTGTCGGACAGTTCGACCTCCCGGCAGGCCTGACGGAAGTGCGCAAAGTCTCCCCATTCCCGCTCCGAGCCGATGCAGAAGACCAGCCCGCCGCAGGTCTGACGGATCTCCGCTCCCAGGAAGTTCCGGGGCTCACCCTCGTAGTTGTAGAAGGACACTACCCGGAAATGGCCGACCCGGGTGATCTCCACCGCCTTCTGCCTGCCGTGATTGGTCAGGACGAGAGGTCGAAGCCCCAGATAGGTGAGGCCATCGCGGAGGAAGACCCACTCCTGGGCCTGGCTGGAGCCCTCCGGGCCGAGCACCGGCTCCTGAGGCGGTCATGGGAAAGTTTTTTGCGGTGCCGGTGCTACGGTTGAGGCCTTGGCGGGGGCAGTTCGTCTGCCGGCGCAGGGTTTCGTGCAAGACAGCGACGGCGAGGAACTACCCGCTGGGGACAGGCGTTCTCTATCCACAGCATGCCCGAGTGGCCTCTGGGGGGGCGGCAGGTGGCCGAGGCGTGCCGCCTGAGGCCAGAACCTCGTTTTGGGGGGAATGCGTCTAAAGAGGCAGAAGCTCGCGGACGGGCGAGTATGTCTGTTGGTTTCGGATGATGTAGGATGAACACTGCAAAGACTGTCTTCTTAATGCTGATATTGACCGGCCTGTTTCTCTTCATCGGCTACCTGGTCGGCGGCGAACAGGGCATGATCTTTGCCCTGGCGCTGGCTGCCCTGCTGAACCTGGGAACCTACTGGTTCTCAGACCGCATCGTGCTGGCGATGTACCGTGCGCAGGAGGTAGACGAAAGTCAAGCACCGGGGCTTTTCCGAGTGGTGCGGCGGCTGGCGCAGCGCGCCGGATTGCCGATGCCGCGGGTCTTTGTCATCCCTGAGAACTCACCGAACGCGTTCGCGACGGGCAGGGACCCCCAACATGCGGTGGTGGCAGTGACGTCGGGGCTGCTGAGTATGCTTGGCGAAGAGGAACTGGAGGGGGTCATCGCCCACGAACTCTCGCACGTGCGTAACCGCGATTTGCTCATCGGGGCCATCGCAGCGACGCTGGCCGGAGCGCTCATGATCCTGGCGAGGATCTTCTACTTCTTCGGAGGCGGTGGCAGAAGCCGCGAGGGTAGCGGCCTAGGGGCGCTGCTGCTTCTGATCGTCGCTCCTCTGGCCGCCTTGTTCATCCGCCTGGCGATTTCCCGCTCGCGGGAGTACCAGGCAGATGAGAGCGCGGGGGTCCTGACAGCCAATCCCAGGGGGCTGGCCAGTGCGCTGGCGAAGCTCGACCGGGCGGCGGAGCATTACCCCATGGAGCAGGCTGAGCCGAGCACCTCGCACCTGTTCATTGTGAATCCGCTGCGAGGCGACTGGCTGGCCGGCCTGTTCAGCACGCACCCGCCGATCCGCGCCCGCATTGAGCGTCTGGAGCGCCTGGCTCAGGCGCAACTGCGCTAGGCCCGGTCCAGTGCTGTGCCCCTGGGGGAACGTCGCGGGTTCCTACCGCCCGTAGAGGACCTCCAGGCTCGTCTTGGCCAAGACCTTGCCCTCGATGGCCTTGAGGACCTCTTCGCGGTTCGCTCCCGGTGGCAGCCCTGACTTCTCCTTGAGTGCGTACAGGGTGAACTGGTAGCGATGGGGCGGTCCCGGCGGCGGCGCCGGGCCCATGTAACCGGGCTTTCCCGCGCTGTTCAGCCCCTGGCGGCAGGCAGGGGTCGCGACCTCCGTCTGCTTGAGCACGTTTTCCGGCAGGCCGGAGAGGCCGGGGGACAGGTCATAGACCAGCCAGTGGTTGAAAATCCCTCGCGGCGCGTCCGGGTCATCGCAGATCAGCGCCAGTTCCTGAGTCTCGGCGGGCGGCTCAGTCCAAGACAGGGGCGGAGAGACATCCTGCCCGTCGCCCGTGTACTTGACCGGCATGCGCTCGCCCGCCTGGAAGGCAGGGCTGGTGAGTTTCCAGGTGGTGCTGGGCTGCTCTGCGGGGGGGCTGGATACCGCGGGCGGGGGCTGTGTAGGTAGCGAGGGAGGCTGGGTGGCAGCCCGCTCCCTCCCGCAGGCGGTGAACACCGCCAGAACCGTTGCTGCCAGGAGCAGGCGCCCGGCGGCGAAAATTCGCTCTTTCCTTCGCATTTTGCTCATCTCCCCTCTCAGGCACGGCAGCCGGGGCCGGCGAAAGACGGGTCTGCTGCCGCGTTCTCAGTTGTCTCTTCCGACGATCAGATCCGAGAAGAAGGTCTGGTGTGAACTGGTTGGCGAGAAGAACTGGGTCATGACGTTGTCCAGGTGCGGCTGATCGCCGGGGCCGCCACTGCCCAGGATCAGGTACTGCGGCGCGCCCTGGTGCTGGCGGCCGCGGGCGACCTGGTGGTCCTGAACCCACTGCTTCCCGTCCGCCGAGCAGGAGAAGGTGATGGTGTCGGGCTGGAGGGATATACGGACCCAGTTGGCCGTGTGGGGCCACCAGTTGGGCACGTAGGCGGTGCTAATCGGCAAGCCCGCGCGCGGCGGCTGGTCGCTGACCACATAGATGAACTTTCCGCTGGTGGGGCCGGGAGTGGCCTGAACGTATTCGCCGTTGGGCCAGTACAGGAAGAGGCTCCCGCCGCGCAGGCGTCGTTGAGAGCACCGGAAGCGTTCCAGGCATTCCAGAAGTACCCCAAGTAGGTGCGGTCCAGGTTGGGCCGCCAGACGGTGCCGTCGGCGGGGGGCTGGAGGCTGATCGAGGCCAGGGGCACGCGCATCTCACAGACCCAGCGGGTGCCGTCCACCGAGTTGGCCAGGTCTGCGCCGCTTTCCCAGGAGTTGTGAGCCTCGTTGAGCAGGGCCACGAATTTGCAGTCCCACAGGGTACCGAGGGCGTTGGCGGCCAGGTAGTAGGTGCAGAAGTCGTAGCGGTTGACCTGCTCGCCGGAACCCGGCGCGAGCATCATTTCTAGGCAGTCGTCGCCGATGATGCGGAGGTTATCATGCTCGGAGCAGGCGGCCACGATGGTGCTGGTGTTGGAGTCAATCGAGTCCAGGGCCACGTAAAGGTACTGGGAATCCCAACAGAGGTAGAATACCGGCTGCTCCTCGCGTACCACCTGGGGCAAGGCGTTGGGGTAGGCCTCGAACATGGTGAGGGTGGCCGCGTACTGCCACTCGCCGGGCGAGAGGCGGCCGTCGAGGACCGGGGCCTGCCGGCAGCGCGGGATCGTGACCTCCGGCTCGGAACGCTCCGCCGGAGCGCACCACGTCGCAGTGCGCAGCGCGCAAGCAAGCAGGGACCAGAGCAGCGCAAGGAGTCTGAGGCGAGCGCTCAAGGGCAGAGACTTCACCCTCTGACAAGAACTCGGGTTCGAGGCGCGGCTATTCACGGCCCAGGATCAACTCCCCGATCCAGCCCTGGTACAACCCCGTGTCCCACTGGGCGTCGTTGCTGAAGACTTCGTTCTCGCCTTTGGAACCGCGACCCAAGATAAGTAACTGAGGAGGGCCGGCGAAGGCCTCGGGTCGGGGCACCTCGGCTTCCAGGGTCCAGGCGCGACCGTCGAGGGAGGAGCAGAAGGCGAGACTAGCAGGGCGCAAGGCAAGGCGGAGCCAGAAATCGAGCCGGTTGTCATCTTGTACGCTGAAGGCGCGGCCCCCCAGCGGGATGCGCCGGGCGCCCCAGCCGCGTATGTTGAGCGTGTCTTCGCCGGACTTGCCACCGGTGAAGAAGGTGTAGCGGCCCCGGCCCCAGTACAGCCCGAGGCCCGGGTTCCATTCGGCCGCGCCCCCGCTAGGGTAGACCTGCACGCGGGCCTGCACCACCGTCGCCTCGGGCGGGAAAGGGCGGGAGAGGTACTCGTACTTGTAGTACTTGCCGAGGAAGGTCACCATGCCTCCGGCCGGTACAATTTTCGCCTCGGCGGGATTTGCCGGAGAAATATGTGTGCTCCAGATTGGCTCCAGCTCGGGGCCGGCGAAGTTGGCGGCGTAGAGCACCTCTCGCGGCCCCCGGAGGTCCGTGCCGGAGAGCGGAGCCAAGGAGTTGGGGTTGTGGTCCACACGGACTCGACCGAACAGAGCGGGGCGGTCGTTCGAAGAGGCAGGGACATCCTCACCGTAGGAGTTCTGCGCGGAGAGCGTGACCAGGACTTTGCGCCCGCGATACTCAGTGAGGGGGACCTCGCGAGGTTGCCACTCCCGGGTGACGGGGACCGTCTCCTCCCAGACCTGCTTGCCGTTGACCAGCACACGAAGCACGAGGGGCTTGGGGAGGTAGGACTGCTTGCTGTCGTGATCGGGGGCGTAGGCCAGGTCGAATCTGAGCATCGGCTGCCCCTCGGGGACGAGTTGCACCCACTCTTCTGCCCAGCCTCGGAACAGACCGGACCCAATACACAGCGTGGGATACTCCTGCTCCCCGACTTTGCGCTTCTCCACCCAGATACGCGAATTGTAGGACCACCGGAGATTGGGAACGCCCCGGGCCAGCGACTGCCCGGTCGCGCCGGCAAAGTCGCTGCGGAAACGCGTGTCCTTCGGCGGAGAGTCCTCCCAGACAAAGACCAGACCGCCGGGAATGGCAGTGGGGATACTGACTTCCTGGCCCGGCTCGAAGGGTCCTTCGAGGTCCCGTTCGGCAGTGCATATACGGAGGCACTGGCGGCGGAGGGTAACGGCGACCTCTCCCGTGGAGGCAGAATTGGACAGGCTGCCTAGTTCAAGCACTAGTTGCTTTCGGCTGGGGCGCAGGGCATTAAGGAAGGCCTGCGGCGGGAGCGCGGTGACGAGCCGTGTGTCCGAGGGTGGGGGCGCGCCGAGCAAGAAGGGATAAGTGCGCTGGGGATTGAGCCCAATTGGCCGGCCGTCCCGGTAGGCAAGCCAGTGCTGGAGGTGGGTCGGCTCGCCCAGCGGGCTCTGCGCCTGGCCCCGATAGCGCCCCAGGCGGATCCGTAGGTTGGCGCCCTCCTCCTCGACGAAAGCGTCCCCGAAGGGCATGCGCCGGAACTGGAACCACCGACCTCCTTTGCCGCGGTAGTAGGCCAGCGCTGGTTCCTCCCAGGTCAGCGGAAGGTCGTTGAAGAGTTCTTCCTCCGTGAAGAGGCGGGCCCGCGCTTCAGACCACTCATCGCCCACCACTAATTCGGGAAGGCAAGCGAGCAGGGCGCTGTGAGCGGGATCTATGCCCTCCTCGCGGCACCAGGTGTAACTGCCCCAAAGGGCGGCACGGAGGGGGTGATTGACCACGGTCTCGACGCTGGGATAGGCGCGGGGAAGGTTCAGGTGGGACCCGCCTTCCCAGGTGTAGAAGACGCGATTCATGATCCATTCGCCCTGAACCTCGCTCATCAGCGCCAGTTCCGGGTACGCCGCCTGGCTCTTTCCGAGCGCCTGCTCCTCGCCCTGCCGATAGGTGAGACCGCCCCTCACTTTGCGGTCAGGAGGGAAATGGTGGCCGCCGTCACAGCCGGCCACATCCAGGTAAGCGCCGTCCATTTGATGGAAGCGGCAATAGTTTGCGAAATTGCGCACAAAGTACTGCTGGAAGATCTTGGCCCCAGGATGCAAAAGCCAGAGTGAGGCCACGTCGAGGGGCGAGTAGTACCCGGCGGCGATCGGGCGGAAGTGGTCGTGGAACCTTTCGGGAGGGCCGTCATAGTCCGGGTTGAACCGGTAGCCTTCCGGCAGCCAGCCCTTGGCGGCCAGGTCCTTGAGGCGTTGTTCGGAGGCAGCGGGAGGCATCACCAGTACCCAGGGGTGGTAGCCCAGCCAGCGGAAGCCGTGCTGCTTGAGGGCGGCGATTGCTTCGGGCGCGGGCCGCGGGGTGGTGGAGTGACGATGGTCACCGAAGAGCACGATGCGGTCGCCGTTCCAATAAAAGAGCAGGAGTTTGGTAGGGTCAACGCGGCGGGCCAGGTCGGCGTAGTAGGCAGGGGCGTCCTGGGGAGAGGGCACTTCGGTGTACACGGCGTGAATGTTGCGGACCCAGGTACAAGGATTCTGCCACAGAGGCTTTGCGCCGGTTTCGGCCTCAAACTGCGCTCGGTACCGGCGGGCAGCCGCCACCCAGGAAGAGTGGACACTGAGGCGCCAGCGACCGGAGGCCAGGGTGCCGGGTTCGGTTTCCCGAGGGTCGCGTGTAGTAGTGAGAATCAGGCTGTCGGCGGAGGGCGTGTGGGCAACACTGAGGTTGCCGTAGGTGAACACGGACTCGCGCCATAGCGCCAGCCAGCCTCGCTCGCCTTCGATGAGAGCGATGAGGGGAGAATACAGGTTGTTGGCCCGATGGACGCAGTGGTCCACGCGGGGGGAGTCTTCGCGAGTATATTGCGTCCCGCAGCCGAGCACCACCGACTTGCCGCGCAGGTTCAACAGGGGCAAATCGAGCGAGAGAACGGGCTGAGGCGTGCCAGGTTGGCGCGAAACGGCTTGCAGCAGGAGGTCGCCCGTGTCGGGGTCCACCTGGGCTCGATAGCGCAGTTCATCGCCAGTCCCGGCTCCGGGGAAGCCTCGATACACAGCCTCCATGTCTGTCGGCCCTAACCGCCGGTACTCAGGAACAGCCTGGGGATCGGGTCGGCGGCGGGCGGCCTGCAGCACTTGGTTCCCTACCCATTGCTGAGGGTCTTTCTTCCAGCCGCTGGCGAACTGCCAGGAGTCCTCAACGGTGGTGCTGCCGCGAGGAATGAGTTGCCAGGCCTCGCTGGGATCGCCCGAGGAGAAGACCTCGCCGGTGGTGAGATCCTTGACTGAGGTGACAGCGCCGGCCTGCAGGATCACTTCCAGCACAGGGCTGCGGATGACCAAGCGGTTGTCCTGGGGCAGGAAGAGCGCTTGGCCGTCGCCCCACGCAGAGGTGCAGCCGGCGAGCGTCACCGCGAGGAGAAGCCCCGTGCGGCCGAAGGTCATTCTCGTCACCACTTACCCAGGCAGGGAGCGTTCGCGTCAATATTTCCCTCGCACGCAGGGTATTCCTTCTGCTGTACACCACCCGCAAACTTTCGGGCGGCCCGAGGGAGGAAAGGACGGTCGAGGGGAGGAAGCGGTCTTTGTCTGTGCGCAGTCTTGCCCGAACGCTTATGGACTCGGAGGCTGACTTGCCATGAGAACTCCGCACGCTGTTCGACGCTTCGTGCTAGTGCTGCTGCTGGGGGCACCGCTCCTGCAGTGCGCTTCGCGGCCGGCGGGAGCCGCGGCCTACCCCTTGCCGGGGCCGCAGTTGGAGGAGGTGCCAGGGCCGGTTCTGTCTCAAGAGGGTATTCCTGCGCCGGCGACCTGGCCCGCCTTGCGCTATGAGCAGCCTCTGCGGATCCTGGCCATCACCAGCAAGGGGAATTCGGCGGCGGCGTATCAGCGGATTGCGCGGCGGATGCGCGCCAGCCTTGACCTGCGTTATCTAGGCGGAGGGGATGACATCTACCATGTCAACGACAAGTGGATTGAGCCGAAGGACAACCCGACGGCCCAAGAACTGCGGGAGTATACGGTCAAGGTCATCCGCGACACGGTGAGCGCGGCGGCCGCGGAGCCTCGCTATGAGGTAATCTTCTGCGACAATCCCGGCCAGATTCTGGCAGACGCTCAGTTGCAGGAGGGCCTATTGGCATGTGCCCGGCAAGGGACCGTGCTGGTGGTATGCGCCAACTATTATCCGGCAGAGGGTAGTCCCCTGGCGCCGCTGTGGCCGGGAAAGGCCGAGCCGCGCAACTCCTGGATGGCGGGCGGAGCCCGGCGCACGGAGGCGGCGGAGGTGGCGGGGCTGCCCCTGGAGCGGCTGATGGGGCACACCTGGATACCGCTTACCTCCGCGGCGGAAGGAGCAGTGGCGCTGGCCACGGGAGAGTCGGGGGCGTGTTTCCTGCGACGAGTAGATCGAGGGGCGGTGGTGTTCTGCCCCACGGGGCCCATCTCCCGCAGGCACGACGCCATCGCGGCGCACGGGCGGCGCTATGACCACGATGAGATCTGGCTGCGCTTGTGGGATCAGGTCTTATACCTGCTGGTGCGGGGCGAGAAAGCCTTCCCCGCCCTAACCGATCTGACTGCGGGAGAGACAGAGGCGCCGCCAGGGCAGGAGTATGTGCTGGCGGGCAAAGTGATCAACCGCACTTTCGCGGGCCCGCTGACCTTGTCGGTGCATGTCACCACGCCGCGGGGGAAGGTGGTTTACTCGAACACCGAGACGGTGAATCTGCCCGCAGGTCAAGAGGCGGCGCGGGAGATACGCGTACCGATCCGACCCGAATGGGCCGCCGGGCTCTATCCGGTGTACCTGACCCTGGGCGAGGCCAAGACGAAACGGCAGTTTCATCAGTCGCTGCAGTACATCCCGGTCACCGGGTCCTTGAAGTTGACTCTGGTCGCCGACAAACGGGGGTATCAGACAGGCGAGACCGCGAATTTGCTGCTCACGGCCACGGCGGCGGCGCCTTGGCAGGGGCGGCTTCTGTTCGGCGTGTATGACTTCCGCGGGCGGCTCCTGGCCGCGGAGGAGAGACCGGTGACGCTAGGCGCGGAGCCTCAGGACCTGACCTTCACCTACCGAATGAGCGACCACGGGGTGCGGGACGATACTTTCTGGGCGGAGGTGGCGGCGGTGCGGGACGGTCAGGAGTGGGAACGGGCGGAAGCCAAGTTCTATCGGTATGATCGCTGGAGCATGCGCAACGAGTATCAGTGGTCCACCTGGTCAGGAGTGGCTTGCGCGGCGCCCTCGCTGGTGCCGATGGGGATGCGGATGATGGCGCACGCTGGGATGAATGCCTTCGGCTACCCGGGGCGGAGTGAACTCTACTACCCGGCAGAGCGGTGGAGTTGGCGGTACTACAACGAGGGAGTGGGGATGAACACCTGGGGGCCGGTGATCGAGTACGAGAATGAGGCGGAGATTGAAGCGCAACTGCTGAAAGAGGCCGAAAAGGCTCCCAGCAACCCGGACTTGACCTCCGCCGCCCTGGTGCTCGCCTCGGTGGGCGAAGAGGCGGGTTTCAAGCACGGCTGGGGGACGCGCTATTACTGGGAGGAGCCGGTAGCGCCGGAGAAGGCTTGCCGGGCCTTTCAGTGGTACCTGAAAACGAAGTATCCCGACCTGGCAGCGTTGAACGCGGTCTGGAGGACCAACTACCAAACCTGGGACGAGGTCAAACTGACCGAAGAGTTCTCCGGCAGGAGTCCGGCTCTGGAGGCGGACGGCTGGGCTCACCCCAAGGGGTCGCCGCTAGGGGCCGGGGTGACCGCGGTCAGCCTGGCCCCCTATCAAGATACCGCCGATTTCTATAACTGGTACTATGACCAGATCGTGAACACAGCCCGGCGGATCCTGCGGGAGAAGATCAACCCGGTGACGCTGACCATGTCCTCGGCGCCCACTATCGGTTCGGCCAACTACGACGTGCGCCTGACCGGGCCCAGCGCTTGGAACGAAAGCCAGTCGTACAGCATCAACACGGGGCCGGAGCCGGGGTTTGGCCTGATTTGGGGGCACTTTGACTGGTCAGTGATGACGGAGAACATGTTCTGGGGATGGCTGCTGACCCGCAGCGGGCACAACAATTACTGGGTGGATATTCCACTCATGTTCAATGGTGACATGAGCCATACGCGGGCCTCCTTCGCCATGCGGCGCTGGACGCACCGGCTGGCCGGGCATGAGCGGATCATCCTGGACAGCCGGCCCTTCGTCTCCGAGGTGGGGGTTCTGGGGCACAACGGGCTGGGACAAGATCGGACGCGGCTGAACATGACGGACTCGGTGAAAGTGGCGCTGCAGCAGAGCGGCTTCGGCTTTGGCGAGGCGGACCCGCAAGACCTCAGAGGCTACAAGGCGTTGTTCGTGGTCGGCAGGCAGGCGATTTCGGCCGCGGAGGCGGAGCGGCTGGATGAGTTCGTCCGCGGTGGAGGGACGCTGGTATTCACTTCGCGCTTCGCGACACAGACAGAACTGGGGATGCCGCAGCCGGTGACGCCGGGAGCGGGGCTGGCGGAGAAGTGGGGGCTGCAAACCACCCCAGAGATAGCCAACATCCCTCAGTATCACAGCAACGAGACCCTGCCCTTCTCCTTGGACGGAGTTGACCCAACCTTGGCGGGGGCAAAGATGGTGGGGTTCAAAATCTTCCGTGAGCAGGTCAAGGCAGAGGGCTGGCAGCAACTGGCGGCCTATGAGGACGGGACGCCCGCGCTGCTGACCCGCACACTCGGCAGGGGGAGGCTCGTATACCTCAACGCCATCTACCAAAGCCACTGGTACATTCAGTGGGTGACGCCGACGGGGCCGGAGCGCCAGGGCTTCTACCGGCTCATTGAGTGGCTGTGCGGTCAGGCTGGCGCGCGCCGCAACCTGCGCCTGGAGGGCAACCTGAACCAGGTTCTGCACATGGCGGTGCAGCATTTCACCGATCCCACTGGGCAGATTCAATACGCGATTGTGCGCACCAACGGGGAGGTGCCGTGGACCAACGGAACGCTTCGGTGGCTGGGGCCGCAGACGGCAGCGTACGATGTCCTGGCGGGCGAGGTGGGGCAGCCGACGCCGCTGAAGGGCAAGGAGATTGCCCTGAACCTGCGACCAGGGGATGGGAAGTTGCTGGCCTTTGTGCCGGCGCCAGTGCAGACGATCCAGGTAACGGCTGCCCCCGCGCGAGTCACGCTGGGCAGTCCTTTGCGAGTCAGAGTGGAGATTCTGGATCGGCAGGGCCGGCCAGTGGCGGGCGAGTTCCCGCTGGAGTTGCGGGTGGAAGGACAAGGCGGCCGCATCCGAGGCTTGGACCGCTCCTTTTCGCTACGCAGCAGCGGGGAGTACGTGGTCAACACCGCGCTGAACGAACCGGTCGGGCGCTGGACCATCACTGTCACGGACGGCATCAGCGGCCTTTCGGGGAAGGCCCAGGTCGAGGCAACCGGGGCACCGGGGGCAGCAACTGCGCCGGGCTTCCTCGCCTGGGGCTGGCCCTCGGAGGTGATGGAGCCGATGCAGGTATCCGCCGAGGAGTTCGTCTCTCGCCTCCGGGCCCTGGCTGATCTATATCGTCGGGACTTGTCCGACGAGAACTGGATGGTCAAGCAGTACCTGGGCTACTACTACGACTACTTCCCGGGCACGCGACACGACCTGCTGCGTCCGCTGAACGACTGCAACTGGCCGGACTACGTGCAGGCGCTGCGGGAAGCGGTGAACGGTGGCGCGACCTTTATCCTCACCGGAGAGGATGTGGGGATTGACCCGGCGACAGGGCTGGGGACCTGGCCGCACCATGAGGGTCGGCAGTTGGAGGCGCTGAGCGCGGCCCTGGCCGGCGCGAGGTGGACGCTGGGCACGCGCGACGGGGACACGGTTGTGGCTCGCCTGGGAGCCGGGCGCGTTGTTCTTTGCCGGGAGTCCATAGACGCGGCGGGCAACACCAATCCGGAGATGGCGCGGTGGCAGCAGCGCTGGCTGGCGGAACTGCGGCAGGCGACCGGCGGAACGGAGTCGGCCGTGTCCGTCCCGGCGCCGAACGCGGAGAAACTGGTCCGCTGGTGGGCAGGGCAGGAGGCCTTGACCTCGGGGCCGCGCACCGTGACTTGGTTCGGCGGCAACTACCGTGAAAGAGAGTTCACGCTGAGTCCCAATCGGCCGCTGGGGGAGACCTTCGCCGTCGTCCTGCCGCCGACCGGCGAGTTGCAGGAGGCCCAGTTCTCACTGCTGGTCGAGGAGGGGGCCGACCCCCTACAGGTGGACGTGGGCTGTGATGACGTGGTGGACAGCGAGATTGAGCCAGCCGGAGGACAGGCCGCACCGGTCAAGTTGACCGAGGAGATTCGCCGGTACCTGGGATGGCGGGCCAAGCAAGGGGACCTGCCCTACCGGGACGACAGCCGCTGGCGCGTGGTGCCCATCCGCATTACCTCGGCCGGCGCCGCCAAGGTGCAGGTGAAGGATCCGATCGTGACCGTGCAGTAGCGCCAGGCGGACCGGTGCGGCTGGGCCGAACTGAGAGTCGAAGCGAGGTGAGCCGATAATGTTCGAAGCGGGCATCAAGAGGCGCAGGTTGGTGATGAGTATCGTGGCTTTGGTCGCATTGCTGATGGCCGCCGCCAGGTTGGTGGCGGCCGATGAGCCGTTCGTGCTGGTGCCGGCGCCGGGGAAGGTAGTGGTGGACGGCAAGCCCGATGACTGGGATCTATCGGGAGCCTACGGCCCGCGGACCTTCGACGCGGAGTTCTTGGGGGAGTATGACGCCACGTTCTACGGGATGTATGACGATACCAACCTGTACCTATTCTTTCACGTGCACGACGCCACGCCTCTGGTCAACAAGGGCATCGTGGAAGAGGGCAACTACTGGGCGGGGGACTCGATTGAGGTGCGTTTCTCCTTGAACCCGGAGGACGGCGTGCCGCCCAAGCAGGACAGCCCGGACATTCGCCACATCGCCCTGTGGTACAACAGCGACCGGGAGAAACCGCAGTACAAGGTGCAGGCGACCATGAAATACAACGCCTGGCCGGATACGGGTCTGCAGGTGGTCTTCCGCAAGTGGGAGGACGGCCGGGGGTGGGACTGCGAGATGGCGGTGCCCTGGAACACGCTATCGGAGACGCAGCGACCGAAACCAGGCGAGTATATCGGCTGGTGCATGGCCGTGCTGATGGGCAACCAGCCGGGAACGGGTTTTTGGCGCAAGATCAACGTGCTGGCCAACGACATCAACTACCAGAGCACCTCGGAATGGCATACGCCGGGAGCATTCTTCTCGCCCACCGGGAAGGTAGCCCCCAATCCCAAGACGCAGACACCGCCGGCCACGACGGCCCCGGGGGCGGTGCCGATCACCCACATCGAGTACACGCTGCCGCGAGCAGGGGAGGTTTCGCTGGCGGTGTACAACCCCCAGGGGCGGATGGTGCGGACGCTGCTGGTGGCCGAGCCACAGGATGCCGGGCCTCAGCGGGTAGCCTGGGACGGATACGACGATGACGGCAATCCGCTGCCGCCGAGGGAGTACCGCTGGAAACTGGCGGTGGGAGACGGCGTGCGGGCGACATACGTGATGGGGCTGCTCAACGGCGGCACTCCGAAGTACCCTACCGCCGACGGGAAGGGCAGTTGGGGCGGTATCTGGGGGAATGTGGTGGATACCGCGGCGGACGAAAGCGGGGTGTATCTGCTGTGGGAGATGGAAGAGGGACAAGGAGCGCTGGTCAAGATTGACCCGCAGGGGATGGTGATTTGGAAGCAGCACATACCCCAGGCGCTGGCGGCGTACCAGTCATGCTTGGCTTCCAACGGCGAGTACGTGGTGGTGGCATGTGGGCGCGGGCTGTGGCGGGTCAAGGCCTCCAACGGAGAATACGCGCCCTTCACTGCCAAAGACCCCTATGTGCAGTTACCCCCGCCAGACGGTTGGAAGGACCTGAAGCCGGAGGAGCGGGTGCAGCGGGTGCCGGAACTGGCGCGGCTGCCTTTCTTGAGCGCTGTAGAGCAGCACCTCACCGGCATCGCG
>CALFVE010000218.1 GCA_937928475.1 uncultured bacterium
CGACCTGTGCCTGAGCCAAACCTTCCCCGATGCCCTCCACGGAGCCGGTTGCGGCCCAGGCGGCTGCCGCGGCGGCCACAGCGTTGAGGACGTGATGCCTCCCAGGCAGCGGCAGACGTACCGGCAGACGCTGCCCCCCCATGCTGAGGGCAAACTCGCTGCCCTCCAACCCCCTGGAGACGAGGTCCTCCGCTCTCACCTCAGCGGGACGACTCAGGCCGAAGGAGACAACCGGGCAGGGCGCCATCTCGCTGAGCAGCGGGAAGAAGAAGTCGTCGGCGTTGAGCACGGCGCGACCCTCGGACGGGAGAGCCGTCAGCAATTCGGCTTTGGCTTCCGCGATGGCCTCGCGATCGCCCAGGCGACCGAGGTGGGAGGCTCCAATGTTGGTGATGACCCCGATTTGCGGCCTCGCCACCTCCGCCAGGTAGGCGATCTCCCCGCGCCCACGCATCCCGAATTCCAATATGCAGTAGCGGTGCTCCGGGCCCAAACGCAGGAGAGTACGGGGAACGCCCACCTCGTTGTTCTCCGTGCCCGTGGCCACTACGGTCGGCCCCTGCCGCGCGAGGATATTACCCACGAGGTTTTTGGTGGTGGTCTTACCGGCGCTGCCGGTTACCGCCAGCACCTGGGCCGAGGACTTGTCCCGCCACCAGCGGGCCAAGCGACCATACGCACGCAGCGTATCGGGGACGATAATCAGCGGTGCGTCAGCAGGCAGGTCAGCCGGTCGGCGCGCGACCACCGCGGCGGCGGCTCCGGCCGAGAGGGCGGCAGCGACGAAGTCGTGGCCATCGTGGTGCTCGCCCGACAGCGCGAAGAAGAGATCGCCGGGTGCGAGTTCCCGCGAATCGGTGCTCACCCCGGTCGCGGTCACTTCGACGTCCGGGCCAGTAAACTGCCCCCCCAGCAAAGCCGTTATCTCAGTGAGTCTCAGAAGCATGACAGCAAGCGTACCCCGATATGATTATGCGCTCAACCGCGCCACGCCGCCGGTTTCCTGCTCGAGAGCCTTGCGCAGCCGCTCCCCGACTTCGCAGTATTCAGGGCGGTCCGCCAGGTTGATATCCTCGGCGGGGTCTTGCTGAAGATCAAAGAGCAAGGGTGCGCCCTCGGCACGGAGCACGAGTTTGTAGCGCCCGTCGTAGATCAGGCGCCACTGGTCGAGGCCACAGACCACATACGGCCGGTGGGCTGCAACCCTCCCCCCAAGCAACTCCCGCAGGGAGAGGACATCCATCCCCGGCAGCGGCGGGGCCCCCGCGTAGTCCAGGAAAGTGGCGGCCAGATCGTGCAGGCTAACCAGCGCCGACGAGACTCGGCCGGACACCACCCCCGGCCCGGCGACCAGCAAGGGAACCCCGACAGAGGGGGTACACCAGGTTGACTTGCCCCACAGCCCGTGGTCACCCAGCATCTCGCCGTGATCGCTGGCATAGACGACCAGGGTATTGTCCAGTTCGCCCCGCTCGGCCACCGCTTCCAGAAACCGCCCCACTTGGCGATCGAGGTTTTCAATTATCGCGGCATAGTTCTGCCGGGCTCGGCGCACGGCGGGCTCATTCCCCTGGGGATTGGCGTGCGGCGGCGGGATCTCCACGTCCTCCCAACGCGCCCGCATGGCCGGCGTGACGTCGAAGGGATTGTGCGGGCCCGGGAAGTTGACGACCAGATGCCACGGCTGGCCGGCCGGGAACTGCCGCAAGAGGCGCAACCCATTCTCGGCTACCCAGTTGTCACCGTAGGCGTCTTCCGGCAGGCAGGTGGTATAGGCACCGCCATGGGCCCTCAGGAAGTCGCCTTCGTGCTCGCGCAAGTACTGGCCGGCCAAGCCGCGCTCCTGCAGGAAGGCGAGGTAGGGCCCCCGCGGCCGGTTGCCGTTGCGGCGGTAACTGGTGGTCCCGTCTAGTTTGCCCTCGCTGTCTATTCCCTCCGTGAACCCCCATTCCGACAGCAGCCGCGAGCCGTCCAGGCCCCAATCGAGGGTGGCTTTGTGCAGGTCGAACTTGCCTACCCCGGCTACGCGATAGCCCGCCGCGCGGAGGGCCTGGTAGTAAGTTGGCTGCTCCAGGGGATAGTCGTAGCGATTGTTAGGCACTCCGCAGCGGTCATAGTCTCGGCCAGACGCCAGCGAGGCCCGAGCCGGAGCGCACAGCGGCGAGGTGCAAAAGGCCTGCACAAAGCGCACGCCTCGGGCGCCGAGAACATCGAGGTTCGGCGTGCGCAGGGGTAGCGCCGGGTTGGTTCCCAGCCAGTCCGCCCGGTGCTGGTCTGGGAGAAAGAACAGGAAGTTGGGCCGGCGATCACTCACAATGGCTGTCCCCAAGCTAACTTGGTCTTTCTGCCCAACCGTCCGGCTCTCGCGGCGAACAGAGAAGGGGGGAGAACTGCCTAGAGCAGGCTCTCCAGCGCTTCCCGAGCCACAAGGCGGTCATCGAAAGGTAAGACACGGTCGCCCACGATTTGATACTGCTCATGCCCCTTGCCGGCGATGATCAACAGGTCGCCTGGCTGGCACAAACCCACGGCCGTGTGGATGGCCTCCCGGCGGTCCACAATCACCTGGTAGGAAGAGCCCTCCGCGCCGGCGCGCATCTCCTCCAGGATGGCTCGGGGGTCCTCCGTGCGCGGGTTGTCCGAGGTCAGGATCGCCAGGTCCGCCTCGGTCGTGGCGATGCGGCCCATGAGCGGCCGCTTAGTCCGGTCGCGATCTCCGCCACAGCCGATCAGGCACAGGACCCGCCGCGGCTGCAGGTCGCGAGCCGCAGCGATGACATTGTGCAGCGCGTCCGGCGTATGGGCATAGTCCACCACTACCGTAAACTCCTGTCCGGCCTCTACCCGCTCGAACCGGCCAGGCACCGCCGGAAGCCCCTCCAGCCCTTCTCGAATCGCCTCTGCCGGGTAGCCACGGGCCCAGCCGTAAGCGGCGGCAGCCAGCGCATTGTACGCATTGAAGCGCCCCAGCAGCGAGAGGCGCAGCGGCAGGGCGGTTTCATTGCCTGGAAACTGCACTGCCAGATTCAGCCCTCGCCGCGTGCTCTGGAGATCCCGACCCCGCACCTGCGCCGGCTGCTCCCAGGCGTAGGAGACGACGCGGCAGCGAGCCTCCTGCGCCAGCCGCGCCCCGGCGGGGTCGTCCACGTTGACCACGCCCACCATCTCCTTCTCCGGCCGGGCTAGGTCGGCGTAGTCAGTGAAGAGGCGGCGCTTGGCGGCGTAGTAGTCCCCGACATCGGCGTGGAAATCCAAGTGGTCCTGGGTCAGGTTGGTGAAGATCGCGGCGTCGAAGGCGCATCCCCAAACGCGGTCCAGGACCAGCCCGTGGGAGGAGACCTCCATGCTGACGTGGTTGACCCCGCGCTGGCGCATCTCCGCGAGTAGGGCCTGCAGTTCAATGGCATCGGGAGTGGTGCGCGCGCTGTCGCGCTCCTCACCGGAGAGGGTAACGCCCAGGGTGCCGATCACTCCAGTCGTCTCTCCGGCGGCCCGGGCGATGCGGTCCACCATCAGCGTGACGGTCGTCTTGCCGTTGGTCCCGGTAACCCCCACCAGGGTCAGCGCCCCCGAGGGGTGTCGGTAGAAAACGTCGGCGATCTCAGCGGCCGCCCGGCGAGTATTGGGGACGCGAACGGCAGTGACCGTCTCTGGTATCTCTTCTACCACGGTCGCATCTTGGTAGACGACGGCGACGGCGCCCCTCCCGATGGCCTCGGCAATGAACTGGTGCCCGTCCACGGTGTAGCCGGGAATGGCAACAAACAAGTAGCCGGGCTTGACCTGTCGGGAGTCAGCAGTGATACCCAGCACCGGGCCGGGAAGCCCCAGGCGCCGGGTCTCTCGCCAGGGAGAAGTGAGTTCTTCGACGGTGAAGTCGGGGCTAGCCATCGCGTTCACAACCAGTGGTTACCCGGCACACGCAGAGCCCAACGAGCGCATGAGCGTCCGGCCCTATTTGCGGCCCGTCGCGCCCGGTACAGGCGCGGCTGCCGGTACTAGCGGCCGGCCTCAGGAAGAATTCCCTGCCGGCGCAGCAAATACAAAGCAATGTCCTTCGCGATCGGAGCCGCCACGTCCGCGCCGTGCTCGCCGACCTTCGGGTTCTTAGCAACTACCAGAATACAGAAATCAGGCACCCGATCCGCTGGTGCGATGAGCACAAAACTCACTACCTTTTGGTCCTCCGGGAAAGTACCCGTCTTGGGGTCGAACACCTGGGCTGTACCCGTCTTACCGCCGATCGCGACGCCGGGAATCCGCGCTGCGCGGCCGGTCCCGTTCTCCACGACGCCGATCATCATATGTCGGATCTGCCGGGAAACCTCAGGTGAGCACACGGTGCCTCGCATGTGGGGCGGGATATCGCGGAACACCGATCCGTCCGGGTTGAGTACTCGGCGTACGATTTGCGGCTGCATGTAGACCCCGTCGTTGACTACCGCCCCGATGGCGGCGGTCAGTTGCAGCGGCGTAACTAGCACATGCTGCCCGAAGCCCATGTTGGCGAGGTCGCGCTGACGCAAGGAATCAGCCGGATAGACCTTCCCGTCCCCCTCGCCGGGCAGGCCAACCAGCGTGCGCGTCCCCAGACCGCACGCTTTCAGGAACTCGGTGAAGCGCCGCGCCCCGACGCGCAGCGCTACCTGCGCCACCCCTAGATTGCAGGACTTGGCCAGGATTTCGGGCAGATCCACCGAGCCATGTCCCTTGGCGGCCCACTCCCCCCAGCAGCGCAGCGGGCGTCCGCCCAGGGTCATGACGCCCGGGCAGTTGAACTGGCGGTGCAAGGAGACGGCGCCCGTCTGCAGAGCGCAAGCGGCGGTAAGAATCTTGAAGGTGCTGCCCGGCTCATACTCCCAGTTCACCGCATAGTTGAGCATGCTCGCCACCGTCACCGGCACGCGCTGCTCCCCCGGGCGCGGCGCCAGGCTGTTGGGGTCGTAAGTAGGCCGGCTGGACAGGGCCAGCACTGCTCCGGTGCGGGGCTCCATGACCACCACGCAGGCGTTCTCTGGTCGGTTCTGGCTCCACAGCCGATCTAAAGCGGCCTCCACCTGGCGCTGCAGATCCAGGTCCACCGTGGTGACCAGGGACTTGCCCGGGATGGGAGGCAGAGCCGTATCGGCTTCCATGCCGACGATGGTGCGCCCCCAGGCATCCACATTGCGGCGAGGAGTGCCGGGCTCACCTGCTAAGACGAACCGCCAGCGCAAGTCCAGGCCGGCTAGGGGACGCTGATCGCTGCTGTAGCCTCCCAGCAGATGAGCCGCCACTTTGCCGTAAGGATACGAACGCCGAAA
The DNA here is from genome assembly GCA_937928475.1 of uncultured bacterium. GTDB lineage: Bacteria > Armatimonadota > Zipacnadia > Zipacnadales > Zipacnadaceae > Zipacnadum. The sequence goes on from CALFVE010000218.1 coordinate 5,304, forward strand.
CCCGGGCTCGATCACCACCCCTGGGAAATGCTGCTCCCGTAGTCGCTGCACCGTCGCCAACGGCACGTGGCGAGCCAGGGGCACGTAGCGGCCGAAAGCAGCCAAGGCCTTGTCCACACGCTCCGGCGGCAGCCCCAGGTTCTGGCAGAGATACTGGCGCAGTTCCTGCGCGCGCTTGGACTCACGCACGGCTAGCGGATCCAGGCTCACTTGAGCCACTGCCTCAGCATCGGTCAGCACGCGGCCGGCAGCATCATATATTCGCCCCGGCCGAGCCGCCTCCGGCTGTTCGGGCGAGGTAATTTCCTCCGCCACCCGCAGGTA
>CALFVE010000219.1 GCA_937928475.1 uncultured bacterium
ATGGTCGAGCAGGCCAAGGAGATCGACCCCTGGATGGACACAATGATGGAGGCTACGGTCGCCGACGAATACATGAACGGGGTGCAGGCGCTACTGGGGGGGGATATGACCCCGGAGGAAGTCATCCGGAAAACCCGCGAGCGCCAGGCGCAGGTCAAAGCGCGAATGCAGGCAACCGAGTCGGCCCCGGCAGGAGGGTAGGCAGAGACCGAGTCTATGAGGCGCTCCCCCCTGGTCGGCTACCTGCTGGTACTCCCGGCCGTGGCCGTGTTCGTCTGCTATGTCGCCTACCCCCTGGTTTACACCGTCGTCTTGAGCGCCTACTCCTGGAGCCCGGTCCATCCGAGCAAGATCTTTCGCGGCCTGGGCAACTACGCCGAACTACTCCGCGACCCCAACTTCTTCGTGGCGCTGCGGAATAACGCCTACTTCATCATCCTTTCCCTGGCCGTACAGTTGCCGCTGGCGCTGGTGCTGGCCGTGGCCCTGAACTCCTCCGCGCGGCGGCACCGCCTGCTGCGGACCGTCTTCTTCTCGCCTTTCGTGCTGCCGATTGTGGCCGTGGGCCTCGTCTGGCAACTGATCTATGACCCCAATCTGGGCGCACTTAACGCCTTCCTGGAGGCGGTCGGCCTGGGACGCCTCGCGCTGGGCTGGTTGGGAGAGACGGGCCCGGCCATCTTCGCCGTCATCGCCGTCTCTTGCTGGCGGTTTGTAGGCTTCCACATGATGATTCTCCTAGCCGGCCTACAAACGATTCCCGATGAATTATACGAGGCGGCGCGTATTGACGGCGCTGGTGGCTGGGAGATCTTCACCCACATTACACTTCCGGCGCTGCGGCGGGTGCTGATGGTGGACGCGCTCCTCATCACCGCCGGCTCGGTCAAGATCTTCGACCTGGTGCAGGTGATGACTGGCGGTGGGCCGGGGTACGCGTCCGATGTGCTGGCAACTTACATGTACCGGTCAGCCTTTACCCACGACCGCATGGGCTACGCGGCGGCCCTCGCGGTGGTGATGCTCATCGCCACGCTTCTGCTTACGGTGCTCTATCTGCGCTGGTCGGCGCGGGCGGAGGATCAGCCGGCTCCAGGAGCCGGCAGGCGTGGGTCGGCGGCGCTGGCCGTCGCGACGGTGGCACTACTGCTGGTCTCTCGCCTCGCCTCCCTGCCGGCATGGATCACAGAGACGGCGACGGTCCTGGCGGTCTCGGCGGTGGCGTTGACAGCCCTTTATCTGCTGGCCTCGCTGCTGGCCGGTCCCTGGGACCGGCTGCCGCGCAGACTGCGCAGCCACCTGCGCGATGCAGCCCTCGCCGTCCTGGGCGCACTGTTCGCGCTCCCCATCCTGTGGGCGATGGTCAGCGCCGTCAAGCCTCAGAATGAACTGCTGCTCTCCCCCTGGGCTCTTCCCCGACAGTGGGCCTGGTCGAACTTCGCTGCCGCCCTGCGGGGCGGAATCGGCCTGTACTTCCTCAACAGCCTGGGAGTAACGGTAGTCTCGGTGCTGTTGATGCTGCTGCTTTCGGCTCCCGCGGCCTACGCGCTGGCGCGCTTGCGGTTGCGCGGCGGTTCACTCATCTTCGCCGTGGTCCTCGCCGGTCTGCTGGTGCCGGTACACGCGGCGCTCATTCCTCTGTATCAATTGAACCATGCGCTGGGCATTCGTGAGTACGCCGCCATCCTTGGCCCGTATGTTGCTTTCTGCATCCCGCTTTCCGTGCTGCTGCTGCGCGCCTACTTTCGGGAGATCCCCGCGGAACTGTCGGAGGCGGCCCTGATTGACGGCGCCGGGCACCTCCGCGTTCTCTGGAGCATCTTCCTGCCGGTGGCCCGGCCCGCCTTTGCCACGGTGGCCATCTTCCAGGCCTCGTGGGTATGGAACGAGTTGCCGCTCGCGATGGTCTTTCTCGAGGAGAAGGCGCACAAGACGCTAACCGTGGGGCTACTGGACTTTCGCGGGGAGCACTCCACCGACTGGGCAGTGGTCATCGCCGGCGTACTCATCTCTATGCTGCCGTTGCTCGCGCTGTATTTCGCCTTCCAGCGGCACGTGGTCAAGGGCCTGACCGCCGGGGCGATCAAGTGAGTGTCATAAGAGGAACGCCATGATCCGGCTACCGCATATCGCCGCCTTCTGGGACAACACCGTCGCTAAGTACCCCCGCGCCCGGGCTTGCCTCTACCGCGGCGTGCCGTATACCTTCGCCGAGGCCGACGCCGTCGTCGCCCGCCTGGCGGGCTATCTGCGGGCGGTAGCAGGCGTGCAGCCCGGCGACCGGGTGGCCCTGGCCTTGCCCAACTGCGCGGCCTATCTGTTCGCCTACTGGGCGACCCTGCGTCTGGGAGCCGTAGTGGTGCCGGTCAACATTCGCCTGGCCGGGGACGAGTTTGCTTTCGTTTTCTCGGACGCCGAGCCCACGGCCGTGTTCGTTCATGAAAGCCTGGAAGGGAAGATCGCCGACGCTCTCGCCGCCGGCTCAGCCGCCCCCCACCTGGTCCAGGTCGCACAGGACAGCGACGTACCTGCCTGTGCCGCGGAGACAGCGGCCGCGCCGGTCAACAGCGCCGATCCGGGAATCGCCAGTGACGACCTGGCCATCATTCTGTACACCTCAGGAACTACCGGCCTGCCCAAGGGCGCGATGATGCGCCACTGTGACCTGCTTTTCAACGTCGAGAACGCGATTCTGGCCCATTCCTTTCGCCATGAGGACGTACACCTGCTGGCGATTCCCTGCTTCGCTCCCACCGCCGCCTACAGCCTGTTTCCTACGTGCGCGTACCTGGCCAGTCCCTTAGTGATGGCGCCGCAACCGCATCCCGCCGACCTCTTTGCGCTGATTGACGCCCATCGCTGCACCACCTTCATCGGCGTGCCGACCTTGTTCAACCTGGTCATCCACGACCCGGCCCTGGCCCAGGCTGATCTTTCGTCCCTGCGCTTGATTGCCTACTCCGGCTCACCGATGCCGGCGCGCACCATCAGTGCCCTGCGCGCTCGCTTCCCGCATGTTTCTTTGCACAACTTCTTCGGCCTCACCGAGACGATCTCCATCACCCACGTCTTGCCCAGCGCCGATGCCGTTGACCGCGCCGACTCCATCGGCAAAGCCTTGCCCGAGGTGCATACCAAGATCGTGGATGAAAGCGGGCGGGAGCTACCCGCCGGCCAACTGGGGGAACTGTGCTTCCGGCGCGACAACGTCATCTCCGGCTACTGGCGGCAGCCGGGGAGGCTGGAGGAGTCCCTCCAGGAGGGCTGGTTCCACACCGGCGACCTCGCTTGGCAGGACGAAGAGGGCTACGTGTACATCCAGGGGCGCAAGAAGGAGATGATCATCGTCGCGGGGCAGAACGTGTACGCGCTGGAGGTGGAGAGCGTGCTGCTGCGGCATCCGGGAGTACGGGAGGCGGCCGTGGTAGGAGTGCCGGCCACCGACGCCCGCGCACCGCTAGGCGAACTAGTGAAGGCGGTCATCGTCCCTCACCCAGGGGAGTCCCTGACCGAACTGGAGATCAAACGCCATTGCGCGGGGACGCTGCCCAGTTACAAGGTGCCCCAGTTAGTGGAGTTCCGGGACGAGTTGCCCCGCAACGCCGCCGGCAAGGTGCTGAAACGCTTGCTGCGGTAGCCACCCTCCCTGCGGTCCTACTCCGGCGGCGCCGGTCCGGTGGTGCGTCCGACCGAAAGCGTACCGGGCAGAAGCGTTTCCTCACACACCTCTTCCCCCATGAGCAGTTTGACCAGCATCTTGCCGGCTTCTTCGCCCAGGGCCTCCTTGGGGACCGACACCGTAGTCAGGTGTAGTTCGGGTTCGCGGTCTAGCTTGATCCCGCCGTACCCCACCACGCTGAATTCCTCCGGTACGCGCAAGCCCACGTCGCTCGCCGCCTGACACAGGATGTGCGCGGCTACCTCATAGGTGGTAATGGCCGCCGTCGGGCGCGGTGACACAGCTAACAGATCACGAGCCGCGCGGTAGATATCCGTATCCTTCATGCTCTCGGAAAACACGCCCTGCGAGGGCCACGGGGAGAGTCCCGCCTGGGCGAGCGTTTCCCGGTAGCCGGCGAACATGGACTCCACGAAGGGCGCCGGCGGTTGGCTGAAAAAGGCGATCCGGCGATGGCCCAGGTCGAGGAGGTGTTGCGTGGCGATGGCGCCGTCGTGGCGAGAATCCCACAGCACACGAGGCGCCGTGACCCCCGGGACGTCGCCTGCGCACAGGACAAAGGGGTAGCCGGACTGGGCTAGTTCCTGCAGAGGCTCGGCGGTCAGCGGCCGGACCATGCTGGGCACAATGGCCAGGGCTTCCACCCCGATTGCCACCGCGCGCAGGATGCTCTCGCAGGGGCGTTCGTCCATGTCAGTGCTGAAGATCAGCACCTGGGCACCAGCGGTGTTAGCGACCTCCTGCAGGCCGCCGGCCATGGGCGGGTACCAAGAGTAAAGCAGCGAAGGCACCACCAGGCCCCAGACGCGCTGCTGGCTTCCGGTGCGCAGATGGCGCACAAAGGTGCCGCTGCCCTGCACCTTCTCAACGTAACCTTCCCGAGCCAGCAGTTCCACGGCCTGCCGGATGGTGATGATGCTGACGCCGAAGTTCTCGGCCAGTTCCTTCTCACTGGGCAGTCTCTCGCCCAGGGCGTACTCACCCGACTCGATATCCGCAGCGATCTTGTCCCTGACGGCGCGATACTTGATCGTGCGCCTTGGCTTAGTGGGCAAGTGGTTCGCCTCCTTCCCGAATCATCAACCGCCCGACGCGCCCCACGCGGGTAATGCGCGCGACCCCCGGGGGACATGCGATCGGTCAGCGCGGGGGCGGGCTAGACCCCGCCGGTGGACAGACTTGTCGCGCGAGCAAACTCCCCGCTGAGCGGCGGGGCGGTGGTACGCCCCAGGCGCAGCGTGCCCGGAAGCACCAACTCGGGAGTGACGGTTCCCCCCATGATGAGACGCAGGAGTACCTTGCCGGCTTCTACTCCTAACTCATGCTTTGGTACGGACACCATGGTCAAGGCACAGTCAGCCAAACTCTCCAGACCGAAGGTAAACCCCACTACGCTGAGTTCCTCGGGGACTGCCACCCCGGCATCGGCGGCCGCGGTCAGCAGACAGCGGCTCATCACATCGTCAGTGCAGAAGGCGGCCGTCGGCCGCGGCCAGAGCGCGAGCAGGTCACGGGCCGCCCGGTACAGGTCGGTGTCCGCGAAGCCGTCGGCATGAACCCCGCGCGGTGGCCAGGGCTCCAGACCGACGCTCGTGAGTGCTTCCCGATAGCCCCGCCACATTGCCTCGTTGACGCGCGCTGCGGGCTGGCTGAGAAAGGCGATGCGGCGATGACCGTAAGACAGCAGGTGCTCCGTTCCCAGGCGAGCCCCGCCCACGTAGTCCCACAGCACCCGGGGAGCATCCACGTCCTCGGTGTAATTCGCGCAGAACACAAAGGGAATGCCCGCCATGCTGAGTTCCACGAAGGGCGCCGGGGTAGGCCGCCGCACCGGACTGGGCGCAATGGCCAGCGCTTCAGCGCCCATCGAGACCAGGCGGCGGATCGTGTCGCCCGGATCGTCCTCCAGGTCGGTGCCGGCCAGCACCAGTTGGATACCGGCCGCCCGCGAGATCTCCTCAATGCCGTGGGCGACCGGGGTGTACCAGGCGTGTTTCAGATTGGGGACGACGAAGGCCCAGACCCGCCGCTGGATCATCGGTCGCAGGTGGCGGACGTAGGTCCCGCTCCCCTGGATCTTCTGCACGTATCCCTCCCGCGCGAGG
>CALFVE010000220.1 GCA_937928475.1 uncultured bacterium
CACCGCGGTAATCCTCGTGGCACAGCAGGCGTTGGCAGGCCCGCCGCCGGTCGTGCGCTTGCCCCTGAACGGGACCCTGGCCGGCCTCGCTGGGCAAGGCACCCTTGAACCAACCGCCTTCCGCCGGGCTTCCCTGGCGACCTGGTGGGATGATCAGGCCGGCTGCTTGCGCGAGGCGCCCGCCGATGTCCCCCGCTTCGAGCGGCGGCTGGGCCACCTGTGGGGCACCGCGCGCGGAGTACTGCTTGAGCCGCCCGGCACGAACCTCCTGCCCCATTCCTCCTTCGAGGAGGCCGGGCTCGCCGCTCCTTGGCAGGTCAGCGGCGGGCTGCGCGTCACCGTGGCTGAGGCCGGCGTGCACGGCCGGCAGGCCCTGCGTGTCGAGGGCCAGGGGCGACTTTACCAGGTCGTGGATCTCCCGGTGCAAGAGGAATGGCCTTTCCACAACTTCTTCTGCCTGTCTTTCTACCTGCGGCGTCCCGAGGGCGCGCCGCCGTCTCCCTATGACGCGCACCCCTTCGCTGCGCTCAGCCCGGACGGCCCCAGCGAGATACTGGCCGCCGACTTCACCTGGGACTGGCGCGACCGGGGGCCCTGGGTGCGCCTCGCCGGGCGGTTTGGCAATAACGGCCAGCGACTGGATCAGACGCGCTGGATATGCGGCCTGGAGTTTGCTGCTCCCGGCCCGGTGCTGGTGGACGCTGTCCAACTGGAGCAGGGTCTAGGTCAGAACTACGTGAGCACTGCCAGTTCCTACGTGCCCACCGGCGCCGAGCCGGCTTCACGGGCCGGGGACGTTCTTCAGTACAACCTGCGGCCCTATTTCAACCTCAGCCAGGGCACCGTCGCGCTCTGGACCTGGCAGCCCAACCCGGCCGTGCCCAACGGGTATTTTTTGACCATGAGCGGCTCGCCGCCTTACGCCATGCTTACCTTCCAGGGCTTGACCTGGGGCGGCGCCAGCCCCCGCCTGCAAGGACAGTTCTCCCCTGCCCCCGGAGCCTGGACCTGGCTGGCCTTCACCTGGGAGCCAGGTCCCCAGGGCGGCCTGGTCACGCTCTACCCCAATGGCCGGCCCGGACGCAACCGGGAGGAGGGGCCGGTCGCTTACAGCGACCCTGTCACGCTGGAGGAAGTCATGTCGCTAAGCCGCGAGTTTGCCGAACCCCTGGCGCTCACTGCCGACCTGCTCATGTGCGACCGCGCTCTGAGCGCCGCCGAGATACTGACGCTGTTTCGTTCGGGGCCGGGCCCTGCGCCTCCCGCAACTTGAAAGGAGTGAAGCCCGGTGAACAACCGTCTCTTCCCGCTGCTGTGCGCACTGCTCTTGGCCTGCTTACTGGCGAGCCCCCTGCCGTCGGCCTGGGGTCAGGCACCGGAGAAGCCGGTGGCGCCCATCTATCCGGTGATCAACGCCATCACGGTGGACGGCGATATCGTAGACTGGGAATGGGCGCCCAGTTTCGGATTTGCCAAGTTTGCCTTCCCCATTGTCATCCCCGATTACGGCCAGGTGGCCTCTTTCATGGCTCGCTACGATGAGCAGGCCCTGTACGTTGCCTTCAAGGTGAATGATCCTACTCCCGCCATCAACCGCCGGCACGGCCCCGAGCGCTGGGAAGGCGACCAGGTGGAACTCCTGCTCTGCACCGACCCCAGAGGACACGCCCAGCACTCCTATCGCTTCAGCGAATATGACTATCAACTCTTCTTGGGGCCACGTGCGGAAGGCCCGCCCGACGTATACGTGCTGCAAAACGCCAAACAGCAGCGCCAACCCCTGGCCGAGGCACAGGCGGGCGTGCAGGTCTGGCCCGACGGCAAAGGTTGGAGCCTGGAGGCGCGCCTGCCCTGGGCCTCGCTCAATCGCCCCGACTACTTCCGCCCCGAGCCGGGCCTGCAGATTCCCTGGCAGATTCAGATTGACCAGGGCTCGCCGGAGGGAGACATCCTGGGCCACGCCGTCAAGTGGTATCCCTTTGGCATTCACTTCCAGGACCCCACCACCTGGGCCTGGGCGCAGTTCCTGGACGCGCAGGAAACCGTCCTGCCGCCCGCGGTGGGCGAAGAGGAAGGCGCTGAGCCGGTCGGCAAGGGTGTGCTGACCTTCCGGGTCCCTATCGCTGGCCTGGTCAGCGTCAACGTAGTGAAGGAGGACGGCACCGTGATTCGCCGCGTGGTCGTGGGAGAACGCCTGGAAGCCGGGGAGCACACCGCCACCTGGGACGGACGAGATGAGCAGGGCCGGCCGGTTGAGCCGGGCACCTACCGCTTCGCGGGCGCGGTAACCAGCCTGGGCGTCAAGTACCTGACCACTATCGGCAATACCAGTCCCGAGCCTTACGGCGGCATTCACCGCAGCGAAGGCGGAGAGTATCGCCACGGCGTCTGGCATGATGTCATCGTCAACTCAGACGGCACCTTCTACGTGCTCAACGACGGCGGCGAGGGGCCTCCCTCCATCCAACTGATTGACCCCGCCAACCAGTACCGGGTCAAGTGGGGCGGCGGCACCGCGATCACCGGCAATGACTTCCAGCAGGCGGGCGCCCGCGACGGCAACTACCTGTATTTCACCCATTACTACGGCTACCGCGAGGGTAACCAGGAGTTCAGCGGACACGTGCTCTCACGGATGAGGGCCGACACCCACCAGTCGGTCCGCTTCGCTAGCGGGGAATGGACAGTCAAACTCACCGAAGCCTTCCCAGTGGGCCGGTGGGAAGTGACCGACTGGGAGGTGCGCGGCCTGGGCGCCGCCGGGGGCAAGGTCTACGTTCCCCTCTTCCGCGCCGACCGGGTGGACATCTACGACGGGGAGCAAGGCGCCCTGGTGGGCGCTCTCAGCGACCCCAGCCTGGACGGTCCGGCTGACGTGACCATTGCCCCGGACGGAACGATTTACGTGGTGGATCGCCGCTCGGTGCACCGCTTCAGCGCAGAGGGCCAGCACCTGGGCATCGTGGCTGACAGCCTGCGGCAGGGCTGGTCCGTGGCGCTGACTCCCCAGGGCAATCTGGTGGTCAGCGATTTCGGCAGCCACGAGGTGAAGATCTTCGATCGGGCGGGGAAGCTGCTGAGGACCCTTGGCAACAACTCCTCCCTGCACCGCGGCACCTACTACACGATTTGGGACGGCTGGCGGTGGAATAGAGAGCGAGAGTACTTTGGCGGCCCGATTAGCGATGACAGTTTCTTCCGCCCCCAGGGCCTCGGCGTGGATGGTCAGAGCAACCTCATCCTGGCCGACA
>CALFVE010000221.1 GCA_937928475.1 uncultured bacterium
GAAGGCAGCGCCGCCGGGGCGGTTGAGCAGGTCGGTGGCGAGCTCCTTCTGGGGCCGCCAGTGCGTCTCCAGGGAGCAGGCGCCGCTGTAGCCCATCTCCTTCAGCGCTCGGAATTGGCCAGGGAAGTCAATGTACCCGCCCTCCCCGATCGGCACGCAGCGGGCGCCCTCCGGCGCGGCGGGGTCTTTGACCGCGTCCTTCAGATGCACGTGAATCACCCAGGGCTTGACCCGCTCCCAGGCGTGGGGGAAGGGCAGTTCGCCCTCCGCTGCGAAGACCTCGTTGGCGGGATCCCAGATGGCGCGAATCCGCGGGTGATTGAGCTCCCGATACAGCCGGGCGGCCTCGGCGGCGGTGGCGATGTGGGTGGAGGACTCGTTCTCGATGCCCAGGTAGATATCTTCCTCTTCGCAGATGCGCAGTGGCTCTTCGAAGGCGTCCAGCAGTTGCTGCCAGACGTTGGCCGCCGGGCCGGTCCTCCAGAAGGTGAAGCCGCGCACGATCAGGGTATCCCACATGTGCGCGATCTCGGCAAAGCGGCGCAGGTACTCGAGGTGCTGAGCATAGTGTTCGGGGTTCCCCAGGTCACATTTGAAGAAGGGAGAGGCGAGGGCGACGATGCGCAGGCCGGCGTCATCCGCCATCTGCTTAATCTTGCGGCAGTCCTCGTCGCTCAGCGCAGGCAGGGCCTTGTCCCAGACCGAGCGCGGCTCCACGCCCTTGAGGATCGGGAAATCCTGGGCCACTGCGACGATGCGCGAGAAGTCTTGAGAAATCTCATCGGAGATGACGCTGATGGTGAACATGGGCAGGCCTCCTGGCCCGGGGTCGAGATGGCAATCGCGGGGTAAGTTCGGCGGGAGCGTGGCCGAGACCTCCCTGCCGGGGTGAGGCCGGAAGAAGGGGTGGCAGGCTGGAAGCCTGCCCCACGCCCTTTTCCAGCGTGAGGGGTGAAACCAACGAAGCGCCGGACCTTGCGGCCGGCGCTTCGCGGAGGGATGAGAATGGCTGGACCCGGGTGTCGGGGGGGAACACCTCCGGGAAACCACTGATATTGTACCCCTTCCGGCGGCGGCCAAACACGGGACGGCCCTTGCGCGGTAGTTTCTTGAGGCGGCACCCCCTGGAAATGAACTTCTTCTTGACAACTGCCGTCCTATCTGGTAGAAAGTAATCACTTGATTACTTACGGAGCCAACGATGGGTCGGCCCAAGGCCGGTCAAGAGAAGCGGAAGGACCTGGTAGATGCGGCCCTTGCCCTCTTCCGAGAGCGAGGGATCAAGGGCACGACCATCCGGGAGATTGCGGCGCGGGCGGGAGTGACTTGCGGCGCGCTGTACCGCCACTTCCCAGGCAAGCGGGGGCTAGCCCAGGCGCTGTTCGACGAGTGCGCGGGGCGGCTGACGCAGACTCTGCGAGAGGCCGCTGAGGGAAAAAGTGATCCGCGGCAGGCTCTAGCGGCGGTGCCCCGAGCGCTCCTGGGCTTCTCCCGGCGCGAGCCGGCGGCTTTTGGCTACATCCTAGAGCGGCACGAGGAGGAGGTGCAGCGCGCGCAGCCGGGGCGGGAGTTACCCAAGGATATCCTGGAGCGGGTGATCGCGGCCGGGGTCGGGAGCGGCTGCTTTCCGGAGCAGGATGTGAGCCTGGGGGCGGCGCTAGTGATCGGGATGTGTATTCGCGCCGTTTTCTTCTTCGAGAGGGAGATGCTGGCCTCGTCCTGGGAGGAGACGGTGGCGCGGGTAGTGCGGGCGGCTCTGCTGGTGATCGAGCAACCGGGCGAGGGGCCCGGAGCAAGAGGAGTTGAGCATGATGGCGACGGTAGTGCGCAAGATTGTGAACATTGACGAGGAGTTGTGCAACGGCTGTGGGCGGTGTGTGGCGCCCTGCGCCGAGGGGGCTATTCAATTGGTGGACGGGAAGGCCAAGGTGATCCGGGAGGAGCTCTGTGATGGCGCCGGCTTCTGCCTGGGGGTGTGTCCGACCGGGGCCTTAACCATCGTCGAGCGCGAGGCGGAGGCCTTTGACGAGCACGCGGTGGGGGAACATCTGGACGAGCGGGGCCCGGTGGCGCTGGGGGAGACCTGCTTCCGCTGCGGCACCGGCGAGAACGAGGCGCCGCTCTTGCCCTGCCGCCTGCAGGGGCGGAGCGTGTGGGTGTGCACCCGCTGCCTGCCGGCGTTGATACATGGCTGATGACCGCACGACCGGCCTCCAGGGTACGAGAGGTGTCTTCAGCCTGTCGAACGGTCACGCAGGTAAGGACGCCTGCGCCACTAAAAGGAGAAGTGAACAAATGAAGAAGGTTGCCTATCTTATAACCAGAAGCGGCACGCAGGAACTGATCGGCGGGTGCCTGCTCAACACGGTGAGCAGCGGCCGGCAAGGCGTGCAGGTGGTAGCGATGCATTTTGCGGAGGACGGAGTTTTCCATCTGGTGCAGGGAAGCAAGAACGCCGCCAAGGTGGCCAAGGCGATGGCGGAGCAGGGCGTGAAGGTGCTAGCCTGCGAGTGCTCAGTGGACAACCGGGGTTTGCGGGAGCAGTTGGTCGAGGGCGTGGAAATCGGGCACCTGCGCGAGTTCTTCCAGGCAGCGGAAGAGGCGGATCACATCATTGCGCTGTAAGCAGCGAGACGTATGGAGGGCGCCAGTGCCCCTTTCCGCAGACGGCACCACGGGTGCGCTTAGCCGCCGTCGGGATCTCTTAGGTGTGTGGCTGAGGCGGCTTTCTTGCCGGGAGAGGTGGGCGGGCGCGGACGCCCGTCCTACTGAGAGGCTTACACTACCACACGAGGAGGGAGTCCTCAATGGATCTGACCACTCAGCCGAGCGAACATGCGTCCGTAGTCGAAGCGTACCAGACCGTGCACGGGGCGGGCCTAAGTAATACGGTGGACCGCTTCGTGGCCCAGGGGCCGCGCTGCCCCTTCTGCGAGGGCGGCATCCGCTGCTCTATCTGCTCTCAGGGGCCCTGCCGGATTTTGCCCCGCGCCCCGCGAGGGGTCTGCGGGATTGACGCCGACGCGCTGGCCATGCGGAACCTGGTGCACCTGAACATCATGGGCATCGCCGCTTACAGCCACCACACGCGGGAGGTGGCCCGCACCCTGGCGGCGACCGCCGAGGGCAAGACCCCCTTCAGCATCAAGGAGCCCGAGAAACTGGCGCAGGTCTGCAAGATGCTGGGCGTAGCCGGCGACACCGTCAAGGAGCAAGCGAAGGGCCTGGCGGCCAAGATGGTCGAGGAACTCAACCGCGACTACTATGAGGAGTCGCTGCTGGTGGAAGCCCTGGCGCCGGAGAGCCGCAAGCGGCTGTGGCGGGAACTGGGGGTGTTCCCCGGCGGGCCGCTGGCCGAGATTCAGGCGGCCTCGACGCGAGCGATGACCAATATTG
>CALFVE010000222.1 GCA_937928475.1 uncultured bacterium
TCGGTGCCGCCCACGGAGAGGACGATGCTCTGGAGATTCACCCCCGCGAAGTTGGCGTCGGTGAGGTTCAGGCGCACCACCGAGGGCGCCACGCGGGCACCGGCTGCCGGCTCCACGGCGCTGGCCGTCGGCGGAATACTCTCCACCAGCAAGCGGTGGACGGTGGTGGGGCTCCAGTTACCGGCGGCGTCTCGCGCCCGCAGGAACAAGTAGCCGCTCAGTTCAGGGATAGCCGCCAATCGCAGCGGAGAATCGGCTGCCTGGGGCGCCTCGGGCAAGACGGCGCTGGGAGCAGTGTCTGTTTTCCAGACCAGGCCGCTGATCCCGCCGAGGTCAGGGCAGTCCCAGGCCACCTGCAAGCCCTGCGCAGCGGAGACAATCGGCGAAAGGCGCACGTTGTCTAGGTTGTAGGTAGCGCCCTCCGGGTTGCCCAGCCAGCCGAAGTCGGAGATCAGCAGTTGCAGCACCTGGTAGCTGGGACGGGAGGGATTGGCCGCTCGCAACAGGCTGTACAGATCAACCTCGGCGTGATGCCACTTATCATCGGCGACGATGCCGGGCACCTGTCCGACCACGCCCGGGGAGTCGTTGTTGGTCATGCGCAGCGTCTGGAACCCGCCCCCGGCGTTGAGGGCCAGATCCACGGCCAGATAGGGCGGGAACTTGTAGTCGAAGGAGAGGAGGCGATATTTCCCGGCGTCGAAGGGCTGTGAGCAAAGCAGGACGCCGCAGGTCCCGCCGGGCGTCAGGCTAGTCACGCGCAGGCTGCTGCGCCCCGAGGCGGCGGTGGAGGAATCCAGGGCCAGGGAGGTAGACTCGGCGCTGCCCCAGGGCGTGACGCCGCCCAGGCTGTCCTCAAAGTCCAGGGCCAGGAGTTCGCGCTCAGGCAGCCGCAGGATAGGAGCCGGCGGCGGTACCGTGTCCGCCTTGACGCTGTAAGTATACTTCAGCGCCGTGGCGGGCAGGGCATTGCCCAGGCGGTCGGCGAGGCCGGCGACCTGCACCTGCAGTTCCCCGCCGTCCTTGAGGGTCACCCCCGTCGCGGCCGGATCTAGGTGCAGCGCCGGTCGCTGCAAGTCGAGGCGCAGACCAGGCTCACCCGCCCGCACGGTGCGCCCGTTGATCGCTACCGCCACCGATTTGGGGTCAATCCCGGCTCCGCCAGGGTTGTCTACTTCCAGCACGATCTCCCCCCCACCGATCGGTTGCCCGCTGGCGGGCTGAGCGGCGGCCAAGCGCAGCGGCTGGTTGGCGACCCGGACCGCGTAGGTGCAGGTCCCGGCAGCCGAGCCGTCCGCGCGGGTGGGTTGCACATGGATATACCACAGGCCAAAGCCGGGAATGCTCACCTCGGCGGGCAAAGCACCGTGCGGTTTGCCCTCCCCGCTGGGCAGCGGCGTCTGGTCCACGGTCACCGTGTAACTGGAGAACTGCTCACCGGAGCCTCCCGCCGAGGCCAGCACGACCTTGTTATCCTTGCGTGGTGAGCCCAGGAAGAAGTTGTCCAGGTAGTAGGTGCAGCCGGCGGGATTGCCGCCGAAACCCGCCCCCAAGTAATCGGTCTGGTTGAAGTTAGCCAGATGGAAGTGGCTGAAGACGGTCCGATCCGGCCCCAGCACTTGCTCCAGCGCCCCTAGCAGATCAAACTCCGCGTGATGCCACTGATTGTCGGTGACCACGCCGGGAATGCGGCCGAGAATCCCCGTGCGCGGGGAGGGCGAATCCAACCCGCTGAAAACGATCTCCCACCATTTCCCCCCTGCGGCCAGGTAGAAGTTGACTTTGGCCTCCGGAGGCACGCGGTAGTCAAAGGACAGACGCGAGTAGTCCTTGGCGTCCAGTTTGTCCTCAGAGATCATGGTCCCGAAATTGCCGCCGCTGAACCGGTTGATGACAGCGAGGCAATGCCCCCGGCCGCTTGGCCCTCCCGCTACCAGGTTGAGCACGGCCCCGTTTTCCGCATCGAGGGTGCGAAAGGGCCCGAGGTTATACTCGAAATCGGCCTGCAGGGAAGGGTGGCTGCGGGAGGTCAGCAGCAGGGGCGGCGGGGTGATGACCGTAGTGGGCTCGATGCAGGCCTCCTGCCCCGCCGGCTCCGTGCGCGGGCGCACCACGGCTTGGTAGTAAATACGCACCCGCGGAATGATGATCCCGTTGTCGTAGGTCCAGATGGCGACTCGCCCGCTATGTAGCGGCTGAGGATCGCGGGCCTCCACAGCCAGACGCTCGTCTACATACAGTTGCAGCCGACCCCCGCTCTTGCGCGCGCGGATCGCCCACCACTTGCGGTGCCACTGGTAGGTGCTGGGCATCCCCAGGTTCCAGTCGGGGAAGAGCGCGGGGCGCGCGGAGGTCTCGGCCAGCACCTTGGTGCCCTTCATGATGCGAGTGACAGAGTTGTGGTTGCCGCCGACCATGAAGGTGTAGCCGCTGGCCAGGTTGCCTCCGTCCCCGCACATGGCGATGTTGACGTCGTTGCCGCCCTTGTACATCCCCGCCGCGCCCGGGCGACCGGCTTCGGTGTCCACCCCCATTTTGAAGGCCACGTACATCTCCACATCCTGGTCGCCAGCGAATTCTTCTTTGGTCCAGATGGCGGCAGGCATGCCGTTGGCATAGCCGCCGTACCAAGACCACTGCGGGGAGCAGGTCCAGCGGTTGGTAGTAGCCCAGGTGCCGCTGGTAATCAGCCATTCGGCGGGAGCATTACTGAAGGTAAAGTCCTTGAAATTGTACGATTGCAGGTCGAGATCCCCGGGGTCAATGGGCAGGCCGCCGTTGACGAAGGCGATCTCCCCGCCGGCCGCCTCCGGCGGCGCCGGCGGCACCGGACTCTGGCCCCGCTTGATGCGATCGAGCAGCGCGGTGGCTGCAGCGTACTTGGGCTCGCGCCGCAGCAACTCCTGGAGTTCGGCGATGGCCTCCTCGGGGCGGCGCAGTTCCCACAGGGCCTGGGCTAGATAGAGCCGAGAGTCGCTCGAGGTGGGCTTCTTGGCCAGGACGGCCCGGAACTGCTCAATGGCGGCCTCCCGGCGACCGGAGCCGAGCAAGGCCCGGCCCAGCCAGTAGCGCGCCCCCAGGTCCTCGGGATGCTCCCGCACATACGGGGTGAGCAGCGCCTGAGCCTCAACGTAGCGCCCGGCGGAGACCAGAGGCAGTGCTTCGTCGCCGGGGGAGGCGAAAACCGCCAGAGGGAGGAGCAGGAAGGCGGCCGCCAGCGCCGCCCTTCCCCGGATGAGAGCCTTCGCCTGTGCCATCAGCCGCTCACCGCCGTCTGCAGGACGAGATTGTCGTTCACGCGCACTTGCAGGAACGAGCCGAGGTGCGCAAACTCGATAGCGCATTCTTCCTCCTCCACGGTAACGGTGGTCTCGGCGAGAGCGCGGTCGGCCGCGCTGAGCCCCAGGTACAGCGCCTTGCTGCCGGCCTTGGCGCCTACCGCCAGGGTGTAACCGCCCAGGACCTCGCCGCCTGCGCCGCGGCGGGCGTCGAGGGTGACGCGGGCGGTGCCGGAAACCCGCCCCCAGGAGGGAATCTTGAAGAAGACCGCCTTGTCACCGAAGTAGGTGCCCTTGGTCCACCACACATGGTTACCGAACTCGCTGGGGCTGGAGAAATCACGCAGAATCAGGTTGCCCTCCCTCTCCACCTGCAGACCGGGAGGGATCAGCCAGGGGGAGCGACGGGTGGCCCAAGCGGCCATCTCCCAGTGCTCCTTGTCGTCGCGGAACTCCTTGGTGACGTGGGCCACCGGCGGGGGCTCCATCCGCTGCGATTCGACGAAGCTGAACCAACCGCCGCTGCTCGTGTACAGCCCCAAGCGCCCGGTGGGGACGGCAGGGAGCAGCGCCCATAGCAAGCGGGTGTCGCCGACCTCGCCGGCCAGGACATTGCGATCCACCTGCAGTCCCAGGCGAACCGCCAGCCCGGCAACTCGCTCCGCTGGGGCGGAGGCTAGGACCTTCTCCTGGCCCTCGGTCACCTGGACCACTTCTAAGCGGGCCCCGCCAGAGGTGAGCGAGTAGCGCAGCAGGGTGTAATTCTTCGCGTCCCGGTAGCCCACGACCAGCCCGGCGCTGCCCTTGTCCACATGCGCGTCGGCGTTGAAGGCGAAGCGCGGCCAGTCAATCGGCGGGCCCAGCAGCAGTCCGGTGCCCCCGGTGCTGTAGCGTCCCGCGGCGCGCTCCCACTTGCCGGAGATGGCGTCCCATCGGCTCCCGTCCAGGAAATCGTCGGCGAAGTAGCCCCAGGGGGCTAGCACCACGTCATCGAAATTGACCCCCGCGTTGCCTTCCACCAGCAGGCCGCACTTGCCCTGCCGGAAGGCCTCATTGCGGGCACTGAGCAACAGTTCCCCGTCGAGATAGGCCTTGACCCAGGGACCATTGACGGCCAGGGCCAGTTGGTACCACTGCTCGGGTCGGAAGCCGCCAGGGGTCTCTGCCAGGATGCGCTCCTCCCCGGCTACCCGCTGGAGGATCTGCAGGCGGTTGCCGTCGCCGGCGGTGGAGGCGCGCGGTGTCCAGCGCAGCGCCAAGTAATTGTCGGGGTCGCGGTAGAGAGCCACCAGGCCGGCCGCGCCTCCGCCCAGGGGCCGCACCGAGGCCTGCACGCGATAGCCGGACCAGAACCAGTAGCCGGCTACGGTCAGAGCCCTCCCTTGAGCGGCGCGGCCCAGGTAACTGAAGGCATTGGCGGAGCGGGCCTCCTGCATGGTCGAGGCCTGGGGATCAATGCGCAGAGACTCCTCCTGCCAGGAGCCGCTCACCGGCTGCCAGAGACTGCGCTCCTCGGTACCCCGCATGAAGTCGTCCTCGAAACCCATGTCGCCGATGAATTGCAGTATGGGCTCGGCCAGGACTGCCCCGCTGACCGCGAAGCCCAAGCCGCCAGCGGCGAGCGTGGCGTCCTGCGCGGCGCAGACCAAGCGCCCCCCAAGGAGGAGCGATAGATTCCAGCCGTCCCGTCGCACCGCCAGGTCCGTCTGCTGGCCAGGCTTGAGCAGAACACCGGGCGACCCCGCGCGGCCCAGCGGCTGGGACTTGCCCTTGGTGACCAGGAAGAATTGCGCCTCCTTGGCGCCTAGCCGCAACTGGTAGTGATCACCGCTGTCGGGCTGGTAGAGCAAGGCCACGGCTAGTTTGAGCGCGCCTAGGTCCTGAGGGGTGAGTTTGCCGACAAAGACCCAGTCGCCGTCGGCCATGTCCGGAAGCATCTGCAACTTCCCGACCCCGGCAATCTCCACCTCGGGCATCTGGGGAGGAGCAGGCTCTTGACCGAAGGCCGCGGCGCACGCCCAGAGCAGCAGAAGGCCGAGCAGAAGCAAGCGTAAGCCCCTGCCGGGAGTCGCGAGTCCCCAGCCGCCCGTCGCCCGTCGCCCGCCGCCAGTCGCGAGCGGAGAGCAATCCCCCCTTATGCCCGGCTTCCCGGTGGAAGAAAAGCCGAGGCCGATAGGTTCCGCCAGTTGACCTAGCCGAGAGTGCAAGACCTTCACGGATTGACTGACCCCCACTCAGAAGGGGCGGCCGCTTAGGAGGAGGGCCGCCACAGGTAGGCCGGGGTTTCGGGCATGTGGCGGGTGGGCACGAAATCCTCCGCCGTGGTGATGAGAAACTGGTCGAGTTTGGCCCCGTCCTCCCGGTACTGGAAGCGGATCAAATGGTAGCCGACGCTCAGCCGGTAGGTGCGCCCTTTCACCCAATGCCACTGCTGGTAGCGAGCGTCCGTGATATAGGCCGGGTTTTCCGGGTTCATGTCGTCCACCATGACGTAGAAGGAATTCCCGCAGCCGTCGTACCAGCGGACCAGGCCCCAGAGGGTGTAGTCGCCTGCGACGGGGACGTAGACCTTGTAGGTGGCGTTGCCATCGTCGGCGGGGCCGCTCTCATCCTCGCCGTGGCGGGGTCGCAGCGGGATGTAGATGTGCCCACCGCTGTCGGAGCCGTTGCTGTCGCCGGTGCCTACCCGCATGGAGGGCTTAATCCAGGTGTAGTGCTCAGCCTCAAAGACCAGGGTCACCGCGCCGGCCGTGCCGGCCAGGCAGGCGACCAGAACCGTGGCCAGGGCTAGAGTCAAGACTAGGCGTTTCATGATGCCATCCTCTCGCAATGGTATTGCGCGCCTCGCTCGACGCGACGCCGTCGTGCTGCCCTTTGGGGTCGCGCCCGAGAGCGGACTTTCGCATATACTCAAACACCCGGCGATTGCCGGAGTTCCGACTGCCCCTGGCTAAGACGCAAGGTGGCCTCGACCAAGGCAAAGAGTAGCACGATCACCAGGCTCAATCCTCTGACGAACATCGCCGTGAACAGGTTGCCTATCACTAGAGCCAGGAGCGCCGCGGGCAGGCCCGCCGCCAGGCCCCGCCCCAGGTCATCCTCGGCCACCGACCAGAGGTTGGTCGCCCGGCGCCAGAAGTGGGCAAATAGCCCCAGCAGGGCGGTCAGTCCGCAGATGCCCATCGAGCCGGCGGTCACCAGATACAGGTTGTTGGTATCCGGCTCGGTTTTCTTGACGTTGGGCAAGGAGGCCGCCGGAAAATCGGGATTGGCCCCCAGGTCCTCGTAGTACTGGCCAATGTTGATCTGGTAGTTCCCCGCGCCCACACCCAGCGGGAAGTTGGCGCTGAGCATCCGCAGGGCCGGCTGCCACTCCAGCCAGCGCTTCTTCACGACGGGCACCGTAAGTTCCCGCGCCTGGCCGGGACCCCCAGGGATCTTGAGAATCTCAGTCTCGTAAGGGTAGGCCAGTTCGTTCCCGGCCGCCTGGTAGTTGCGCGGTAAGACCCAGGGCGCGGTGGCGAAAACCACGGCCAGCGCGGCCAGCGGCACCCAGCGGCGCAGCCCGGTAGCCGTGAAGGCAACCCAGACCAGAGCCACTAGCGTCACCCAGATCAGCGGGCCCGAGAGCATGGTCACTAGACCGAGAGCGACTAGCACCAGCCACCAGACAGCCCAGCCAGTTCGGCGAGTGTGCAGGCCCACCGCCAGCAGCAGCGGCAGAATGAGCGCGAGGAACGCACTGTACGTATTCCGGTTGCTGAAGCCCGCCCGCACCCGCAGAGGGTCCGTCTCGGTGAGGTACTGCGCGAGGCCCCAGAGCACCACGCCGGTCGTCGCTAAGGTCAACGCCACCAGGGCGTAGCGCAGCCGGAGCCGGTCAGTGAGCACGTTGGCAAAGAGCATGTAGACGGCGATCAGGTACAGCGCCCACTGGACAGTCTCCACCACGGCGCTGCGCGGCTGTAGAGCATGGGCCGTAGACAACGCGGCCACGACGACCAGGGCCCAGGCCGCCAGCGGCGGGAAGACGAGTCGCGACCAGCGCCACGTCGCAACCACCACGAGCAGCGCCGCCAGACAGACGACCCCCGCCAGCAGATCGGCGTAGCCTATGAAAGGGCCGTCCTTGGGATGCACCGCGTAGGCCAGTTGGGAGGGCGCCACCAGGATGACGGCTAGCGCCGCCCACAGAAAGGCCGTGGGCAAGGCTTGGGACCGCGCAGGCGGCAGGCCCGGGTCAGCCATCAAAGCGCCCCTCCCCGAGCCGCCAGCATCCCGAGCACCCCCGCGGCCGCGAGCGCGGCCCCCAGGTAGTAGGCGGGCCAGCGCCGGACCAGGGGGCCGCCGGAGGCGCCCAATACCACCACCAGCAGCGCACTGTAGGTTACGGCCTGGAAAACGACCAGGCCGGTGCCCAGATCGCCGCCGCGGCCGTACAAGCCGAAGAACGCGAAGTGACAAACCAGAGCCAGGACGATAATCAGCCCGCCGCTGAGCAGTGCGGCCCGCCGCAGGGGAGGCGGGCGCTGGAAGCGCTCGCCGCCGGCGCCGCGATAGCCCAGCCAGAAAAACAGGGCTAGGAAGACGCCGACGGCCCCCAGGCTCACCTGCAGATACGAAAGGAGGCCCCGCAGCGGCTCCTCGGGCGGGAGGAAAGTCGCCAGGCGAGGGGCACGCGCCAGCCCCAGCAGCAAGGCCGCCCCCAGGGCGATGAGCAACCGCAAGCCGCGGCCCACCTCGGCCCGCCGCCCTTCGGCCAGGGACCAAATCAAAAGGCTCAGGCCCACCACGACCAGCAAGCCCGCCTGGCGAAGCGTCAGCGGCGGGCTCTGCTTGCTATGCAGCGCCCCCGCGGCCACCACTAGCAGACCCAGGTGAATGCCCCAGGCCAGGTGAAGTCCGCGCGGCGCAGCCAGTAAGGGCACGGGAGCGCGCTCAGCCGCCATTCTTCCCTCCGCAAACAGCAAGATAACGGCAGAGGCTGCCGTTATGCTGCCTTTGACACTTCGCCGCGCAGGCAGGTTCCGCCGGCAAAGATCGAAAAGACGGCATCCTAGCTAAGAGGCCGCCCTAGCGCAAATCTTGCGGCGAGACCGCCTTCCGCTCGCACCCGAACTCGGCGACAAAGGCCGCCACCAGTGCTTCCTCCACCTCGGCCCGTCTAAGTTCCCTGCCCACCATCTCGGCTAGAGACGTCACCACAAGCCCCTTGATTCCGCAAGGCGAGAAGAGACGAAAGGGGCGGAGGTCGCCGCTGAGGTTGAGGGCCAGGCCATGCCAGGTCACCCAACCGCGCACGGCGATGCCCACCGAGGCGATCTTGGCCTCCCCCACCCAGACGCCGGGCAGTCCAGCCCGACGGTCCCCGAGGACGCCGAACCGGGCCAGGGTCGCCAGCACCACGGCTTCCAGGCGGCGCTGATAGGCATGAAGGTCCCGGTCCTGGCCACCCAAATGCATGATGGGGTAGGCGATCACCTGCCCGGGACCGTGGTAGGTCAAGCGCCCGCCGCGCTCGCAAGGGAGCAGGGGGATGCCGGCGGCCTCCAGCATCGGGCGGACGGCGGCCAGTTCCGTCGGTGTGGTGGCGCGTCCAGCGGTGACCACCGGCGGATGGCTGCAGACCAAGAGCACGTCCGGAATCTCCCCGGCACGGCGGCGCGCGACCAGCCGCTCCTGCCAGGCCCGCACCTCTTCGTAGTCGCGGCAGCCCAGGCTGCTGGTCCACAGCAGACGGCGCACCTCGCCGGGCGGATACCTCGCTGCGCAACTCTGTCGCCGCTCTCCATGCTCTCCCCCGCGGGCGGGGGAGAGTGCCGCCGTCTGCGGCGGCGGGAGGGGGATTGACTCCGCCCGCAGAGCGTCTCCCTCTAGCCTGCCTGGCGACGCCCCGCTGGGCGACTCTTCCCGAGAGGCGGGGAAGAACAACTGCGGAGTTGAAGAGGGCAAAGAATCAACAGGCATGCGGGGCGTCTCCGGGCGCCCGT
>CALFVE010000223.1 GCA_937928475.1 uncultured bacterium
TCCCGATCAGCACGGCCCACAGCACGTGCCGCGGCACCATTCTGTAGCGCCGCCCGAACTCCATCAGTTCCAGCTGCACCCCGGGGATGAAGTAGAAAACCGATACAGTGATGAAACCCGAGGCGATCAGACAGACCAGCATGCCGCTGGCGCCGAAGACGGCCATGCCGCCCAGGAGGGTAAGAAAGAGCATGGCGTTGTAGGGGGTAAAGTACCCGAAGACATAGCCGCACTCCGCGCGGAACTTGGCGGCCACGAAACCAATGAGCACCAGGAAGAAGAAGAACAGCAAAATAATCGAGCGCGGCACCTCAAGCCAGCGAGCCCACAGCGCGATGCCCACAAAGCACAGCACCAGCAGCAGCAGGGCTGTCCGGTAGGAGAAGGTCTCCACCTTGGCCGATTCCGCGTCCCGACTGAACGCCGACTTGAGCACCCGCCACAGATAGCGACGGGCAAAGAACACGACCACCGCCGCGTAAGCCAGGAAGGCGCCGATGGCCTGCTCGTAGCGGAAGGGATAGCCGGTGTACGTCTTCAGATTCGTAAACTCCCCGATCCAGAACAGGCTCCGGTACAGGAAGAAGCCCACCACCAGACTGAGCAGGACGTTGAGTTCCATAAACAGCGCCAGGGCTAGGAAGATGGCGTTGACGGTGAAAGTGATGTCCCACATCGCTCCCCAGCGGGGATCGCTGATGTACTGCTTGAGCGAGATCTCCGGCTTGAGGGAGGGGATAGCGTTGTTGTAAAAGTGCCAACCGCGCATCAAGCACCAGGCGAGAGACAAAGCCAAGCCCACGTACAGCCACGGATTCCGCCAGATAGCGGCGAAGGCGGCCCGGGGGCTCTCGTCCTCCTGGCCGATGAGTGCGTAGGGTATCTGGAATAGGGGGAAGGGATAGCGCTCACTCTCCGCCCACTGCTTGCGCATGATCACATTGAGCGCCAGCGTGGCCAGCAGGATCAGCAGCACCAGCGCCGACCAGGCCAAGGCGGGCTGCGCCCAGGCCCGCAGGGGGATATACCCTGAAATCAGGAACCACAGGCCCGCTGGACTCCACATGTTGTCCGGGCGCACCACCAGCCCGGCTCGTTCCGCCTCCGGGAGTTTCTCATACTCGCTGCGCGGGATCACTCGGCGGCCGCTGTACATTGCCTCCAGCGCGAATACGCTGAACAGTTTGGGGTCGTAGATCGCCAGTTTCCCGATTCCGCTCAGGCCGATCTCCATCCGCACGTATTCCTGGGCATCCTTGCCTACGATGGTACCGTAGTTGCCGGCTCGGAGGAAGCCTTTCTGGTGCAGGAAGGTGACCTTCGCTTTTTCCTTGCTGTTGATCACCTCCGAGAAACTAGTCTCGTCGTCGTTGGAGAGGCGGCAGAAGAAGAACGATTCCGGCGCCAGGTCCTCCGGCTTGGCGAGGAAACTGATCAAGTACGGCTCGCCGGGCACCAGGTAGGGGCGTCCGTCTTGCTTCAGCGGCACCTTGAGCGTAACCGAGGACACCTCGTCCTTGCGGGTGTTGGTCAGCACCGGCAAGATAGCCCGCCGCCCCGTCTCGTACTCGATCTCCTCCCAAGCGGGCGGATTGCCCTTGACGATAAGCGCCTGAGCCTTCTCCTTGGTGAGCCCATCCTGCACCAGATTCGGTCCGTGCGGCCACAGCTTGTCGTTGTAGGCGTCCATAAAGATGAAACTGCTGGTGCGCGGCGGGGCGGCCAGCAAGCCCACGAAGCGGTGCCACATCCCCTGGGTCATCAGCGGCGCCGCAATCAACATGGCCGCCAGGACACAGAGCAGTTCGGGCTTGGTGAGCAGACGATAGCGGGTGAGCAGATACAACAGGCCGCTGATAAGACTGAGGGCGACGAAGATGAGCATGGCCGGGATGGCCAGTGCCTGTTCGGCCATGGCGTCGGCGGTGTTGAGGATGATCTCGGCGATCTGGATATGCATGCCCATCACGAGCATGCACAGCACCGCTGCCGCCACCGAGCGGAGGGTGATTCCGGGCAGAAGATTCTTGCGGGCTGCTTCGGCCATCGTATGAGTAAGGATGAGGGGCAAATCAGCCGCCGGACGCGGATCGCCCGGTTGGCAGGAGGGGCATTCTCCCTGCCGGTGGCGAACTCCTCTTCGCCGGTTAGGCTTTCTCTTCACGGGGGCTCTGCTCTCGACTCGCGGCTGCGGAGGAGATTAGCCTGTCCCACGGGAAGTCTAACACGTCCGTCAAGCCCTGCGTTCCCAGAGGGAGGGAGAGACCGAGTGGAACGTTTGCGCGTCGGCCTAGTGGGAGCCGGCTTTGCCGCCACGTACCACGTGGACTGCCTGCGCCGGGTCAGCGGCGTGCCGCTGGAGATCGCCGGCGTGACCTCCTTGCGCGCGGAGAGTCGGGAGGCCTTCGCGGCCAGCCGCGGCCTGCGGGCCTTTGATTCGGTGGAGGCCATGCTGGAGCAGGTGGACGTGCTCGACATCTGCTCCCCACCCTACGCGCACCGTGAGCAGATCCTCCTGGCCGCGGAAGCGGGCAAGCACATCATCGTCGAAAAGCCTTTGACCGGGCACTTTGGTCCCGCGGACACCTCTCACCTACCGAGGGAGGCGGCGCAGGGTGAGGCCTGGCGCGGCGACCGCGCGCCCAAAGGCCCCATGCTGGCAGCGGTCCTGGACACCCTCGTCGAAATCGGGGAGGCCGTCCGCTCGGCCGGCGTGGTCTTCGGCTATGCGGAAAACTTCGTCTACGCTCCTGCCGTGCAGAAAGAACGGGAAATCCTGGAGAAGACCAAGGCCCAGGTGCTGCGCATGTACGGGGAAGAATCGCACAACGGCTCCGCCTCCCCCGTCTACGGCATCTGGCGCTACTCCGGGGGCGGTTCGCTCATCGGCAAGGGTTGCCATCCTCTGGGCGCGATTCTTTACCTCAAGCGCGTCGAGGGCGTGACTCGCCTGGGCCGACCAATTCGCCCCGCGAGCGTTTCGGCCCGCGTGCACGAGATTACGCGCCTCCCCAACTACGACGATCAAGGCTTTTTGCGCACCGACTATCACGACATCGAAGACTACGGCCTGATGCACGTAGTCTTTGAGGACGGCACCGTCGGCGATGTAATCACCTGCGAACTGGTGCTGGGCGGCATCTATGACTACGTCGAGGTCTTCGCTAACAACCACCGCGCTCGCTGCCGGCTGAACCCTAACGATATGATGGATCTGTACAATCCGCACGGTCCCAACTTCGCCGATATCTACACCGTGGAGAAGATCAGTACCAAAGAGGGCTGGTCGCCGGTGGCGCCCGATGAGTACTTCAGCATGGGCTACCAGGCGGAGTTGCAGGACTTCCTGGAGTGCATGGCTACCGGCCGGCAGCCGCAGAGCGATCTCGACCTGGCGATAGACTGCACCGCCACCATCTATGCGGCGTACGTCTCTGCGGAGGCCGGTGGGAGGGAGCAAGAGGTACCACGGCTGCCGCGTCCCTAATATCCAGGGTTCCCCACTGGCCGAGAACCGCAAACTCGCCCGCCAAGTACCGAGTCACTGCGTGCTATAATGCAACAAGATCTCCCACCGGAGAGCCGCAACCCTAAGGAGACCCTCTTTCATGCCCAACCGCATCAAGTTCGTCGTCACCGACTACATTGAGCCCGACCTGGACTGGGAAGTCGAGCAGATGCAGCAGCGTGGCGTGGACTTCGCCTACTATCAACTCAAGACCGCGCCTGTCGAGGAACTCGCCGCCGCCACCAAAGACGCCGATATCGTCCTGGTCAACATGGCTCCCATCACTCGCGACCTGATCTCCCGCTGGGAGAAGGTGCGCCTGGTCATTCGCCACGGCATCGGCTACGACAACGTGGATGTCGCCGCTCTCACCGAGGCGGGCATCATGTTCGGCTACCAGCCGGACTACTGCGTGGAGGAAGTGGCCGAGCACGCCATCGCCTTGATGTTCGCCCTGGCCCGTAAGGTCGTTCCCGGCCGCAAGTGCCTGGAGCACGCCAGCGCCAGCGGCAAGTGGGATTTCAGCGAGATAATGCCCCTGTACCGGATGGCCGGTAAGACCCTGGGGATCATCGGCTGCGGGCGCGTGGGCAGCCGTGTGTACCGGAAACTCCAGTCTTTTGGCTTCAACTTCCTGATCTGCGATCCTTATTTGAGCGATAAGCGCATCCAGGAACTGGGCATCGAACTGGTAGACCACGAGACGGTCTTTCGCAACGCGGACTTCATCACCTGTCACACGCCGCTCAACGAGGAGACGCGCCACATGATCAATGCGCAATCCCTCGCCTTGATGAAGCCGACCGCCTATCTCATCAACACCTCGCGGGGGCCAGTGGTGGATCATGAAGCCCTCGCCGAGGCCTTGCGCCGCAAGCAGATTGCCGGGGCGGCGATTGACGTGTATGATGTGGAGCCGCCGCCGCCCGACTATCCGCTCTTTGCCCTGGAGAACGCGCTGCTCTCGCCGCATCTCGCCTGGGCCTCCGAGGAGGCCAACCAGACCATCCGGCAGCGGATCGTGGAGGACGTGGATCGCTTCCTCCGCGGCGAGCCGCCCCGTTGCTGGGTAAACAAGGAAGTAGGCAACCGTGCATGTCCCGCCTAACCCGCGTGAAAGACACTCTCCCCGGCCCCAAGTCTCGCGCCCTGCTGGATGAGTGGCATAACTACGAGGCCAACTGCGTCGGCTACCAGGCCCCGCTGGTCTGGGATTACGCCGAGGGCTGCCTAGTCACGGATGTGGACGGCAACCGCTATCTTGACTGGACCTCCGGGGTGCTAGTCACCAACGTCGGCCACTGCCATCCTCGCCTGGTGGAGGCCATCCGCCGGCAGGCCGGGCGCTTGCTTAACAACTATGACTTTCCCACTCCCGAACGCGTGGCCCTCGCCAAACGCATGGTGGAGACCACCCCGCCCAATCTGGACCGCGTGTTCTTGCTCAGCACGGGCAGCGAGGCCACCGAGGCCGCCATCCGCGTCGCCAAGCGCTACACCGGCAACTTCGAGATCATTGCCTTCAGCGGCGGTTTCCACGGGCGCACCTACGCAGCCGCCTCCGCCGGCGGTCTCCCCGGCCCCAAGAAGGGCTACGGCCCGATCATGCCTGGTGTTATTCACGTGCCCTATCCGTATTGCTATCGTTGCCCACTGGGCAAGTCCTGCGACGCCTGCGCGATGGAATGCTTCGACGTGATGGAGACCATCGTCAAAGCGGCCAGTACTGGCAGCCTGGCCGGGGTGATTGTGGAGCCTTACCAGGGGGCCGCCGGCTTCATCTTCCCGCCCGACGGTTACCTCAAGCGCCTGGAGACTTGGGCCCGCGAGCATGACATGGTCCTGATCGTGGACGAGGTACAGTCCTCCTATGGGCGCACCGGCAAGATGTACGCCGCCGAGTGGGAAGGCCTGCGGCCACACCTGATGGCTATCGGCAAGGGCATCGGCAGCGGCATCCCCATCTCGGCCTTGATGTCCGAGGCGGAGGTGATCGGGGTGCTCGGCCCGGGGGAAATGAGCAGTACTGCGGGCGGCAATCCTGTCTCCTGCGCCGCCGCCCTCGCCGTGTTGGAGATCTTCGAGCAGGAGAACCTGGTCGAGAACGCCGCCCGGATGGGGGCACTGATGAAAGCACGGCTTTTGGAGATCCAGGAGAAGTGCCCCTACCTGGGCGACGTGCGCGGCCGAGGCCTGGTGATGGGCCTAGAAATCGTCCGCGACAAGCGCACGAAGGAACCGGCGCCCGACCTAACTCGTCAAGTGATTGACCGGGCCGCGCAGAACGGCCTCCTGGTCGGTTCGGTGGGCATCTTCGGGAGTGTCATCCGCGTGGCTCCGCCTCTCGTCATCACCGCAGAGGAGGCGCACGAATCGCTGGATATCATGGAGCACGTCCTAACCAACCTCGCTGCTTGACCTAAAGGAGGGGTGGGATGAGCGGCGCGCCTCGCGCGCTGGTCCGCCGCCCCGCGATTGCGCAAGGACCACCACATGACTGACTTCGCGAGTGCTCTCTCCGCTGGCCTCGACCGCCACCTTCCGGCGGCCCGGGACTTCCTCTGCGAACTCATTCGCCATCCTTCCACGCCCGGCCAGGAGCAGGCGGCGCTGGAGGTCGCGGCTTCCTCTTTTGCCGAGGTCGGCGCGGAGGTTGAGCGCGTGCCTCTGCCTCCCGATCTCCCCCACGATGCCGACTACAGCGATCCTCTGCCCGGATTGACCTACGAGGGCCGCTGCAACCTTCGCCTCCGGGTACCGGGGGGTGCCGGCGGCCGCTCGCTGCTCGTCAACACTCACGCTGACGTGGTGCCCGCCTCCCAGGGCCAGGAGCGGCCCTTTGATCCCCGCGTCGAGGACGGGGTCGTCTTCGGCCGCGGCGCTTGCGACGCCAAGGGGCAGATCGCCACTCTCTACCTCCTCGTGCGCACCCTGAATGACCTGGGGCTTGCGCCGCCGGGTGAAGTGATCTTTCACCTGGTAGTAGAAGAAGAAGTCGGGGGCAACGGGACATTGGCTATGATCCGCCGTGGGGAGCAGGCTGACGGCTGTCTGGTGATGGAGCCCACCGACTTTCGCCTTCTCTCCTCGGTACGCGGCGCTGTCTGGTTCCGCGTCACCTGCCGGGGGCGGGCCGGTCACAGTGGCCAGGCCGGCGTCACGGTCAGCGCCCTGAAGATGGCCGTCCGGGTGATGGAGATCCTGGAAGGCTACCACCATCGGCTGCTCGCCGCCTCACGGGGGATCCCGTTGTTCGATCGGTTTGAAAATCCTATGCCCATCACCTTCGGCCGGCTACGCGCGGGCGACTGGCCGGCGACCGCTCCCAGTCAAGCGGTGCTGGAGGGGGTGCTCGGCTTCCTGCCGAACAAGACCTGGCGCGAGGTCGCCGCGGAGATGCGGCAGGCGATCCTGGAGGAGGGGGACGAGTATCTGCGCGAGAACTGTGAACTGTACTTCATGTACCGGCACGATGCGCATGTGCTTGACCCCGCGCATCCTCTCGTCACCGACCTGGCGGCGGCCTGTGCCGCGCTGGGGGTCGCCACTGAGGTTTCCGCGATGACGGCCTCCTGCGACTCCTGGTTCTACAACAATCAACTGGGAATTCCCACGGTCGTCTTCGGGCCGGGGAGTCTGCGCTTCGCGCACTCCAATCAGGAGCAGATCGCCCTAGCCGAAATTCGGCAGGCCGCCGAGATCCTTGGCCGTTTCCTCGTAAGGTGGGGCAAAGACTAGTAGACGGGCGTCTCGCCCAGGGTTGTGGGCGGGAGCGATCCCCTGCTGTGCGGTGGGTGTGCCTAGCTCCCCTCTCCCGAGAGGGCGCCTGCCCCGCGGGGAGGGCGAGGGGTGAGATATCTTATGCAAGCCCTGGTCAAGACCCAAAAAGGCGTCGGGTTCCTCGAACTGCGCGAGGTACCCGAGCCCGTGCCCGGCCCGGGCGAGGCTCTCATCGAGGTGAAGGCCTGCGGCATCTGCGGCACCGACATTCATGTCAAACACGACGCCTTCCCCTACTGGCCACCGGTTATCCTGGGGCACGAGTTCTCCGGCCAGGTGGTGGCCCTTGGGCCTGAGACCGAGGGCATTGAGATTGGGGCGCGCGTGGTCAGCGAGCCGCACACTCGACACTGCGGCCACTGCTACCTGTGCCGCACCGGCAACATCCAGATATGCGCCTCCAAACGCTCCCCAGGCTGGGGCATTGATGGGGCCTTCGCCAAGTACGTGGTCATGCCCGTCAAACTCTTGCACCGGATTCCCGACCACATGTCCTACGACCAGGCCGCCCTGGTGGAGCCCGCCGCCAACGCGGTTTGCGATATCGTCGAGCGCGCCGGCATCATGGCCGGGGACTTCGTGGTGGTGCTGGGACCAGGGCCGATCGGGCTGCTTTCGGCGCTTACCGCCCGCGCCGCCGGTGCCCGCCACGTCGTCATCATCGGCACGCCGGCGGATGAGGAGGTGCGGCTCAAGAAGGCGCGCGAACTCGGTCTCGACACGGTACTCAACGTGGCCGAGAGCAACCCCCAGGAAGTCGTGCTAGACCTCACTGGTGGCTGGGGGGCCGACCTGGTAATCGAAGCCAGCGGCGCGGCCGCGGCCATCGCCTCGGCCTTCGATTTGGTGCGCAAACTGGGAAAGGTTTGCGCCATCGGCCTCACCGGCAAGGAACGCATCGGGTTCCCCTGGGACCAGGCCATGGCCAAGGTCTGCACTGTGACCTTCAACATGTCCACCCAGTACACCAGTTGGGATCGCACCATCGCGCTGATTGCCACGGGCAAGATCCCGGCGGGTGAATTGATCTCGCACCGGGAACCACTGGCGAACTGGGAGCAGGTCTTCGCGGACGTGGAGGCCCAACGGGCTTTGAAGGCGCTGCTGATACCATAGCGCACGGGCCCGCATAGGTTCCGTCCACGCTCCGCGCGGTCCTACCCATGGGGCCTCTCCTGGGGCGAACGGAGGAGGAGATCAATCATGCCAGACCATCCGGTTGGTTTCGGGCTGCTGGGCGCGGGCCTGATTGCGCCCTTCCATGCTAAGGCTCTGCGCGCTTCCACCAAGGGCCGCCTGATCGCAGTGGCCGACCTCGACGAGCAGCGCGCCCGCAAACTCGGTGACGAGTTCGACTGCCGGGTCTATCACTCACTTGAGGAAATGCTGGGCGACGAGGAAGTTGAGTGCGTGAACGTGCTCACGCCCAACGCCTATCATTATAAGGCGGTAATTGCCGCCGCTCAGGCCGGAAGGCATGTGCTGGTCGAGAAGCCCCCCGCGATGACCCTGCGAGAGACCGACAGCATGATCGAGACCTGCCGGCAGCAGGGCGTTAAGTTGGGCGTCGTCTTGCAATGCCGTATCCGCAAGCCGATTCAGGCGATGAAGCAGGCGCTGGCCGCCGGCCGCTTCGGCCGGCCGCTGATGTGCTCCTGCCACATGAAGTGGTTCCGCACCACCGAATACTACTTGAGCGACGCCTGGCGCAGTTCGCGCAAGTCCGGCGCCGGCGTGACCATCCAGCATGCCTTCCACTACCTGGACCTGTGCCAGTACCTCATGGGCCCCGCGCGCCGCGTCTATGCGCGGATGGAAAACCTAGCCCACCCTCAGGTGCAGTTGGAGGACACGCTGCTCGCCTGGATAGACTGGCAAAACGGCGCCCTCGGTCTGGCCGAGGCCTCCACCGCCCTCTGGCCGGGCACCGATGTGCGCATCGAACTCAACGGGGAAGACGGCACGGCGATCATGGTCGGCGAGCGCATGGACACTTGGAAACTGCGCGAGGAGCGCCCGGAAGACGCGGAAATCCGCACCTACGGCAGCGCCGCCGTGGCCACCGGCGCCACCGGCCCCGCCGACCTGGGCTTCGCCGATCACCAGGTCGTCATCGAGGACATGGCCGAGGCCATTCGGGAGAACCGCGAGCCGGTCATCCCCGCCTGGTCAGTGCGGCCGACCCTGGAGATGGCCCTGGCTCTGTACCTGTCGGCTAAGCAAGGCGAACCAGTTGACTTACCGCTCGCCAGCGAAGAGAATATCTTCGACTGAACAACCTCAGCAATCAGCAAAGACGCTCGCGAAGGGAGCCGAACAATATGAAAGCGGCCTTGGACTGGCGGCGCAGGTCCCTCCTTCTCATGCTGGGGGCGGCCCTGGCTCTCGCCGGTTGCGGTAGCGCCCTGACGCTAC
Source organism: uncultured bacterium (assembly GCA_937928475.1). Classification (GTDB taxonomy): domain Bacteria; phylum Armatimonadota; class Zipacnadia; order Zipacnadales; family Zipacnadaceae; genus Zipacnadum. Next base: position 9,704 of record CALFVE010000223.1, read on the forward strand.
TCAAGTGGGCGGCGGCGGCCAGCACCATCAAGTCCCTGCTCGATCAACTGAACCCCGATGAGCCGACCTGGACGCTGAGCGGCTTTGTCTATATTGATCGGATCGCGCACAAGGTGGTGGTGCGGGCCACGGGCACGCTGCCCGATGGGGGGAACTACGAGGTCTACGCGGATGCTCCCTGCACACTCGACACCTCTCCGCCGAAAACAACCCGCACCGATGCGACCGGGTTCTTCCGCTTCACCGGCATTCCCGAGGCGGACACGGTCAAGATTCTGACCATTGAGACCCCCGACGGTGGGCGAGTTCAGTTCGTGGTGCGCTTGGACACGCCTTCCATCGAGCCCTTCCCGGGCTCCTGAGACCAGCCGAGCAGGCTCCGTGGCGCCCGGCAGGGGGACCTGTGGGCCCGGGGTGCTCTGCAGAGGCCCGCGAGAGGACCGTGGTTCCGGTCTTGGCCAAGGCGCCCCAGCGCGGGCTTACCACCTGGCGCAAACCGTGCAGGACCTGGCAGTGCGAGCTCGCTCCGGGGCGCTTCTGGCCGAGGCCTTACTGGAGCGCAGTTTCACCCTCTCGAACCTGGGTGGATTCCCGGTGGATCAGTTTGCCGCCACCATCAACCCGCCGGAGGTCGGCATTTTGGCGGTGGGACGGGTGCAGGATGCGGTTGTGGTGCAAGGTGGCGAGGTACTGGCGTGCGTGCAGCCAAAGGTGACTCCCCCCCTGCGACCACCAGGCGGTGGACGGGGTGATCGGCGCGATGTTCCTTCAGCGGTTCGGCGAGATATGGCAGGAACCGCCGACCCTGATCTGAATACTCCGCACTGCGAGGTGCTCTGCGGATGGATCATAGCCGCGAAGCGTTCCGGGCGGCCCGCCAGCGCGTGGACAAGCCCTGGGGGGCCTTTGACCGCTATACTCTCAACCAGCCCTGCACCGTCAAAATCCTCACCGTGGCGCCGGGACAGGCGCTCAGTCTGCAAAGCCATGAGCACCGGGACGAACTGTGGGTGGTGATTGAGGGCGACCCGCAAATCCAGATCGGCGAGACCGTGCATGCGGCCCGGTGCGGCCAGGAGTTCTACATCCCTCGGCGGGTTCTGCATCGCCTTTCTACGGGAAGTCATGGCGCACGCGTTCTCGAGATCTCCTTGGGCCAGTTCGACGAGGAAGATGTAATTCGTCATCAAGACCGTTACGGTCGCTGAGAGCGCGCGGGCCTTGCCACTGGGCCCGGCCTTTTTGGACGTCCAGGCGCGGCTGCGCTGCCGCCCTGCCCTTCACCCTGTTCTCCTGCCTGGCTTGGCTCTTGCCTGGGGGAGATATTAACAGTACAATGACCAGGCTGACGCCGGGCCGGGCCGGAGGGCCTGGCCCGTTGCTGGGAGAGGCCGGCGCGCATATCCGCCAAGGAGGGTGAGCCGAAATGGATCTCCAGGTCCGTCGCGTTGTTACGGTCGTCGTGTGCCTGCTGGCAACTCTACTGCTGGTTGCCGGCTGCCCCAAGGCTCCGGAGGACGAGTCCTCCCTAGGCGCCGGAATGCCCACTCGCCCGACTAAACCCGCTCTGACTGGGGAGCCGATCAAAGTGGGCGCCATTTTCAGCGTGACCGGCACGGCCGGTGCGCCTCTGGGTACGCCGGAGAAAGAAACGGCCCTCATGGTGGAGGAGATGGTCAATGACAGTGGTGGCATCAACGGTCGCCCCCTGAAGATCATTATCGAGGACGATCAGAGCGACAACACGCAGGCCGCCACCGCCGCCAAGAAACTCATTGAGGCCGACCAGGTAGTGGCCGTGGTAGGGCCGACGCTCAGCGGTACCACGCTGGCGATCGTGGACACCTTCGAGAAGGCGCAGGTGCCGCTGATCTCCTGCGCCGCCTCTATCAAGATTACCCAGCCGGTGAAGAAATGGGTGTTTTCCACCGCTCAGCCGGACGTCCTGGCGGTAGCCCGCTTGATGGAGTACTTGAAGGCCAAGCAGATCAAGTCCATCGCCGTGCTCTACGACTCCAACCCTTTCGGCAAGAGCGGTGCCGAGGTGCTGGACAAGCAAGCCCCGGAGAACGGGATCAAGATCGTCGCTAAGGAAACCTTCGAGTCGAAAGACACCGACATGACGACCCAGTTGACCAAGGCCAAGGCGGCTAACCCGGAGGCGGTCATCTGCTGGGGGACCAACCCTGGTCCTGCGATCGTGGCCAAGAACATGAAGCAACTGAAGATGAGCATCCCGCTGTTCATGAGCCACGGCGTGGCTAACCGCAAGTTCATTGAACTGGCCGGCGACGCCGCCGAAGGTGTGGTTTTCCCGGCAGGCAAATTGCTGGTCGCGGAGACCTTGCCAGAAACCGATAAGCAGCGCCAGGTGCTCCTGGATTACAGCAAGGCGTTCCAGGGCAAGTACGGCAAGTCCGCGGACACCTTTGGTGGGCACGGCTGGGATGCTCTGCAGCTCGTCATCCAGGCCCTGAAGCAGGTCGGCCCGGACCGGGCCAAACTGCGCGACGCCATCGAGTCCACCAAGGACTTCGTGGGGATCAGCGGCGTGTTCAACCTCAGCCCCACCGATCACAACGGCCTCACCAAGGACGCCTTTGTCATGGTCACGATCAAGGGCGGAAACTGGACGCTGGCCGAGCAGTGATGAGGTCGGCTGCGCGCCAGACACTTGAACCGCCAGTGTAGGGCCAACTTGCTGGGGGGCCGGATAGGTAGCGTTGCTCTGCAGTGGCACAGCGACCTATCCGGCCTTCCGGTCGCCTAGGTTGGGCAAGCACCGCCGCGTCTATGGACGGCTCCGGACTTCCCCAATTTATCGCCACCGGCATCACCCAGGGAGCCATCTATGCCCTGGTCGCCGTGGGCTTCAACCTCGTCTATTCCGCCACCGGCATCATCAACTTCGCTCAGGGCGAATTCGTGATGCTCGGCGGCATGTTCGCAGTTACCTGCTACTCGATGCTCCACTTGCCGCTGGCTCTGGCGGTAGTGTTGCCCATCGCCGCCGTCATGCTGGTAGGCGCCGGCGTCCACTACTTCACCATTCGCCCCCTGCGCCGCGCGCATTTGCTGACCCTTATCATGGTCACCGTAGGTGTCTCCGTGGCGCTGCGCGGTCTGGCAAAAGTAGTCTGGGGGGCCGATGCCTACCCGCTGCCTCCCTTCAGCGCCGGGGAGTCACTCAGCCTGGCCGGCGCGAACATTAACCCCCAGAGTTTGTGGGTCATGGCCTGCGCGGCCGCTACCGGCGCCGCGCTCACTCTCTTCCTGCGCTGCACGCTTCAGGGGCGGGCCATGGTTGCTTGTGCACTCAACCGTCGGGCGGCCCAGTTGGTGGGCATCCGGGTCGAGCGCATGCACATGTGGGCCTTCGCCTTGGCTGGGGGGGTGGGGGCCATTGCTGGCAGCGTGTTAGCCCCCATCGCCTTGCCCTCCTACGACGTCGGCCTCGCCCTGGCTTTGAAGGGTTTCTGCGCCGCGGTGCTGGGTGGCATCGGCAGCAACGCCGGCGCTCTGCTGGGGGGAGTTCTGGTCGGCCTTCTGGAGTCCCTGGGCGCTGGGTACGTCTCCTCGGGGTATAAAGACGCCTTCGCCTTCTTCGTGTTATTGCTAGTGCTTCTCCTGCGCCCCAGTGGGCTACTCAACGTGCCCACGCGGAGGGAGGAGCGATGAAGCCCGAGCGCACCGCCTGGCGTCGCCCGGCCGGGCTGACCGCCTTCGCCGCCGGCGTGGCGCTGGTGGGGCTGCTGGTGCGAAATCCCTACTACCTGAACGTAGCGATCTTTGTCGGCATTCACGCTCTCGTCGCTGTGGGCCTGGGTTTATTGGTGGGATGGGCCGGCCAAATCTCTCTGGGCCACGCCGGCTTTTACGGGCTGGGCGCCTACGCCTCGGCCATTCTCACCACCCGCTTCGGGCTCAACCCCTGGCTGGCCCTGCTGCTGGGCGCCGCCGCCACCGGCCTGGTCGCTTTCCTGGTGGGCAAGCCGACCCTGCGCCTGCACGGGCATTATCTGGCTATGGCAACCCTTGGTCTCGGCCTGATTATCCAGATCGTCTTCAATCAGGCCGACCGCTGGACCGAGGGGCCCTCCGGCATCACCGCTATCCCTTACCTCTACCTCGCCGGGCTTCCCCTCAACACCGACAGCCGCTTCTATTTCCTGGTCTGGCCGCTCGTGCTCGTGGCTCTGATTTTGGCTGGTAACCTGACCGACTCGCGCATGGGGCGAGCCCTGCGAGCGCTGGGGCAGGACGAGGGCGCGGCGGCCGCCGCCGGCGTAGACGTGGCGCGCGCCAAGCTGGGAGTCTTCATTCTTAGTGCGGTCTTTGCCTCGATTGCCGGCAGTCTCTACGCCCACTACCTCACCTACGTCAGTCCTAGTCCCTTCGGGTTCACTTTCTCCATTCAACTGGTGGTGATGGTGATCGTCGGCGGGGCCGCCAGCGTGTGGGGCCCCTTGGCCGGCGCCGCCTTGCTCACGGTGCTGCACCAGGTCCTGGCCAACGCCGCCCATCAGTGGGCCTTCCTTGACGGCCTCGAGGTGGTGGCTTACGGAGTGATCCTAGTGCTGTTTCTCATCTTTCGTCCCCAGGGCTTGGTGGCAGGTCGCCGTGCCCCTCGCGCGCTGCGCCTGACGAGGCCAGCATGAGCGACGTGCTTCTCTCTGTCCGCAACCTAGGCAAAGACTTCGGTGGGGTGCGCGCCCTGAGTGGGGTGTCCTTCGAGGTGCGCGCGGGCGACATTCACGCACTGATCGGTCCCAACGGCGCCGGCAAAACTACGCTTTTTAACTGCGCCACCGGTGTCTTTCCCCCCTCAGCCGGGGGAGTATGGCTGCGCGAGCATCGTCTCACCGGCCTCCCTCCCCACCACATTGCCCGGCTGGGCGTGGCCCGCACGGCGCAAAACCTGCGCCCCTGGCGAGACATGACCGTCCTGGAGAACGTGCTGGTCGGGTGCCATCTTCGCGGTCGGCGCGGTCTGCTCAGTGGCATGTTCCGCTTCCCCGGGACCTGCGCTGAGGAGAAGCGCCTGCGCGACCTCGCGCTGCAGCGGCTCGAACAAGTCCACCTCGCGGAATATGCGGACGTCCGGGTGGGCGAGTTGCCTCTGGGCCAACAACGTATGGTCGAGTTGACTCGCGCCCTGGCCGCCGATCCGCATCTGCTCATGCTCGACGAACCTGCCGCCGGCCTGCATACCCGGGAGACCCAGGAACTGGGACGACTCCTTACCTCCCTGCGTGAGCAGGGCTTGACCATCCTGCTAATCGAGCATGACATGAGCCTGGTGATGAGTATCTGCGATCGCGTAGTTGTCCTCGATCATGGCGAGATGATCGCGGAAGGCACTCCCCGGGAGGTACAGTCTGACCGGCGCGTCGTCGCCGCCTATCTGGGGGAGCAAGCCTAGCGATGGGTGGCTGCTCTTCCGGGCAGGAAGCGGCATGGGGGTGCGGCGAACCAGGCCGCGAGGAGATACTGTAATGCTCCCCGACGGACACTCTTTACTCCGGCTGCAAAGCGTGCGCGTCGCCTACGACGGCGTGGAGGCCCTCAAGGGTATCTCCCTGCACGTCAACGAGGGGGAGATTGTGGCCCTGGTGGGCGCCAACGGGGCCGGCAAGAGCACGACGCTCAACGCCATTTCCGGGATCCTTCCCCTGCGGGCCGGGGAGATGGAGTTTCTCGGTCAGAGCCTGGTCGGCCGCCGCCCGGATGAGATCGTGGCGTTGGGGATTACCCAGGTCCCGGAGGGGCGCCAGGTCTTCTCTGAGATGACGGTACTCGACAACCTGCGCATGGGGGCCTACCTGCGCCTGCGCCGCCGCGATCGGGCCGGGGTTCGCGAGGATCTGGAGCGCATCCTGGCCATGTTTCCCCTCTTGGACGAGCGCCGGCGGCAACCGGCCGGCACTCTCTCCGGTGGCGAGCAGCAGATGCTGGCCGTCGGCCGTGCGCTGATGGCCCGGCCCCGCCTCCTGCTGCTCGACGAGCCCACTATCGGCTTGGCTCCCCAGGTCGCCCACCAAATCCTGGAAACGATCGCCCGGCTGCGCGAGCAGGGGACCACTATCCTGCTGGTCGAGCAGAATGTGCTGGCCAGCCTGCGGGTGGCTGACCGGGGCTACGTTCTGGAGACCGGGCGGGTGGTGCTCGAGGGCCCTTCCGAGGAACTGCTGCGCAACCGCGATGTGCAGCGCGCCTACCTGGGCAAGGACTACGAGGAGGTGTGAGCCGTGTCCGCGATCTGGAACCCGGCCTTGGAGACTATGCCGCGCGCAGAACTCCGGCAACTCCAACTGGAGCGCCTACAATCCACTGTCAACCGTGTCTATCGCTATGTCTCCTACTACCGGCACCTCCTGGACACCGCCGGATTGCAGCCGGAGGACTTCCAGTCCTTTGAGGATTTGCGCCGCCTACCCCTGACCACCAAGCAGGACCTGCGCAACAGTTATCCCTACGGCATGTTTGCGGTGCCACTGCGCGAGGTAGTGCGCCTGCATTCTTCGATCGGCACCACCGGGCCTCCCACCGTAGTCGGCTATACCCGCAACGACCTTGACCACTGGACTGATCTGGTCGCTCGGGCCCTGACCGCTTGCGGGGTGGGGCGGGAAGACGTCGTGCAGATCTCCTTCGGGTACGGACTCTTCACGGCCGGCTTCGGCTTCCACTACGGCGCGGAGGCCATCGGTGCGGCCGTCATTCCGGTTTCCTCCGGGAATATCGAGCGCCAGGTCGAACTCATGCAGGACTTCCGCACTACCGCCCTGATCGGCACTCCTAGTCAGGGCCTGCATTTGGCCCGCGCCCTGGATAAGTTGGGTGTGGACCCGCACTCCCTGAGCCTGCGTGTCGGGCTGTTTGGCGCTGAGCCCTGGGGAGAGAAGACCCGGACGGAAATCGAGCAGCGCCTTCTGCTCACCGCCTACGACACGTACGGCCTGAGTGAGATCGGGGGCCCTGGCGTTTCCACGGAGTGCGAATGCCGCTGTGGTCTGCACCTGGCGGAGGATCATTTCTACGTGGAGGTGGTGGATCCCCAGACCGGCGAGACCCTGCCCGAGGGCGCCGAGGGGGAACTGGTCTTTACCACCCTCACCAAGGAGGCCTTCCCTCTGCTCCGCTACCGGACGGGTGACCTGGCTTCTCTCGATACCTCGCCTTGCCCGTGCGGGAGGACCTTCGCCCGGATGAGTCGGGTAAGTCGGCGCACGGACGATCTCCTGGTCATGCAAGGCGTGAGCATCTACCCCGACGAGGTCGAGCAGGCGCTGCGGGCCTTTCCCGAAGTCGGCAAGGGCTTCCAACTCATCGCCCGTCGCGAGGAGGAAGCCGATGTGCTCGAGGTACTGGTTGAGGTCGGCGTGGTCCCCGAGATGTCCTTGCCAGCGCTGGAGCGGCTCCAGGAAAACCTCCGTGAACACCTCACCCGGACGCTCGGCCTCGACCTCACGGTCCGCTTGGTTGAGCCGCACTCCCTGCGGAGTCCCGACAAGCGAGAGCCGCGGGTGATAGATCAGCGCTCGCTTTGAGGAGACTGTTGCAAAACCCCCTTGACTTGACGCGCGCGGGGGGGGTATAATGGGGCCAGTGATAGACAGTTAGACCGGCCGGGAGGGGGCCATGCAGGGTCAACACAGCAGCCAGAGCAGCTTCTTTACGCTCATCTACGACCGTCTGGTGCCCGCTGATCACCTGTTGCGCAAGATAACTGCCGCCGTGGATTTCGCCTTCGTCACTGACTTGGTCCGCGACTGCTACTGTTCCGACAACGGCCGCCCCTCCTGGGATCCGCTGGTGCTGTTCAAAGCCGTCTTCCTGCAATTCCTCTACGACCTGTCCGACCGGCAAGTTGAAGAACAGGTCAACTTGCACCTGGCCTGCAAGTGGTTTGTGGGCCTGCAGCCCGATGAAACCGGCCCCGACCATACCGCCCTCAGCCGCTTCCGCGCCCGCTTGGGCCCGGAGAAGTTCCAGGCCATCTTCAACGAGATTGTTCACCAGGCCCGGCAGGCGGGGCTAATCCACGACCGGCTCCGAATCATTGACGCCACCCACCTGGCGGCGAAGGTGGACCTCTTTCG
>CALFVE010000224.1 GCA_937928475.1 uncultured bacterium
CCCTTGGTGAACTCGGGACGGTCCTGTCGGGCCTCGTCCTGCACGTGAAAGATGAAGGGCGGCAGGCCTCGGCTTAGCACCCAGCGAAAGCCGTCTTCAGGCTGATCTTGCTTTACCTGGGCGTCGCAGCGAATGGTGTTGTCCCCGGCCACGATGCGGAAGGCCAGGTCCATCGTGTTACCGTTCTCGTAGGTGTACCGCACCGCCACCCGCGCGAAGACCGGCCCCCGGTCGGTGAGGATAGCCGAGTAGCCGGTCAGTTTCGCGGGCCCGTACATCTGGCTACCGCCAAACCAGGTCCCGTCGGCCAAGCGCAAGGCAACCACCGGGCCGGGGACCTCCGACGCCGGGACCGGCTCCGCGTAGGTCCTCTCCCCCAGCAGCAGCCGGGCCCCGAACTGGGAGGTGGTAATGTCCACTACCTCGCCTTCACCCGGCACCACCTGGAGGTCGGTGGTGGGCTCTTTCATAGCCACGGACTGCGCCTCGTAGCGCACGGTATAGGTGTCTTCCGCTAGCGGCGCCAGATCGGTGATGAACGACAATTTGGCCGACTTGACCGAGTCCGTTCCCGGCCAGAACTCGATCTCTGACAGTTGTACCGGCATCTGCTGCCCCTGGGTCCCGATCAGCGTCACCGAGGCCGGATGGCAAGCGCCCTGGGGCGCGGAGCAGGGGTAGGTGAGCAGTTGATTGCTCCACCGCTGGTTGAGGTACTCCCGCAGCAGGATCTTCGTCTCTCCCGCCTGGGTGCTCTCCAGCACGCCGAGCACCAGCGGGAAAGCGAACAGCAAGACACCGAGGAGCCTGAGGGTCATAAGCCACCTCCTGGGTGCGCACAAACGAAGTGGCAATTCTGCGGTGTCGTTTGTGGAGCCTCCCTGGCCCGAGGGAGCATTGCACTTCCCGGCGGAAATGTCTGGCCGACGCGCTCATCGGCAAGCGTGTCCCCGGTTAGAGACCAGCAAAGACCGCGCGCTCCTCAGTACCCGGCGGCGAGACGCCCGGGGAGCGCGGCGCGAGCGATGCTCACCCCCCAGCGGGTGTGCCCGCACCTAACGGACCGGCTACCTCGGACCGCATCCGTTTCACGCTCGGCGCGCGCCTCTAGGCCGGGGCACCCACGCACGACGGACGCCCAAGGCGACAAGCCGGTGCCTAGGGGTAGCGCGCAACTACCCTTTCTCGCCCTTTGCCTTCTCCCATTGCTCTTGCGCCTCTTGCAGGAAGGCTTCAAAGGTCCAGGTCATGTAGGCAAACCGCTGGAGGCCTACGGGATCGTCCTTCATCTCCTCCCGGGCCTGCCGCCAAAGCCGTTCCATCTCGGCCACGACCTCGGGGGGCCAGGTATCGGTGAATACCCGCGGTGAGATATGGCCGGCATCGCCCAGGCCCTGGCTCCAGGGCGCCTGCTCCCAGCGCTCGCACATCAGGCGCAGGAGTTGGCGCGTGGTTCCGGCGGCGGGGCCGAAAAGACGGCGGCACATTTCGTCCAGAATCGCGTCAACGTTGACCTCGGGGTTCCACAGGATGCGCATCCAGCAGTAGTCGCTCGGTGCGCCCTTGGACCACTCATTGAAGCCGCCGCCGTTGAGGAAAGACCCGGCCAGCACCTCCCGGTTGGCGCGGTAGTAGTCTTGCACCAGGTGAGGGTACTGCACCGGCGCGTGGGTCCACTCGGGGACGCGGTGCGAATACTCCCAGGTGGTGATCTTCCCGCCCACCTTACGGCTCCAGGCGCGGAGATTCTCCTCCATCAGCCGGCGCGCGTCCGGCTGGCGCATGAGGCCAAAGGCCATGGTGCACATCTGGATCTCGAGGTTATCAGGGAAGTCTATCTCCTCGGGACAAGCGGTGTAGTTCCAGTACGCCAGAAAGAGGACTTTCTTGTCTGGCCAGCGCTCTTTGACCCTCTCACACATTTTCTTAACAAACTGGCCCATGATTCGGGAGGCAGTGCCGTAAGTGCCGCCCTGGGGATTCCAAAGCGCCGAGCACACGGGGCAGAAGCAACGCACCGGCTCGTCGCCGGGAGATACAGTGACGCAAGTGTCGGTGACCCAACTGACGTAGTGGTTATTCCAGGGTTGCATGGCGGCCGGGTTCTTGTCCCAGTAGGCCTCGCACCCGGCGATAAGAAAGTCCACCGTGGCCGGCGAGCCGTAGCAGAGCATGCTGAAATTGCGCTCGCCGTTTTCCTTGAGTTGAAACAGTTCCTGGTGCTGCTCCAGGAGGGGCTGATTCTTCCAGATCTGCTGCGGATTATGCACCTTGATCAGGTACGGCCAACTGTTGCCGCTGCGCAGGCAAGTCAGGAAGGGCGCGAGTTCGATGGTCTCGATTTCGGGAGGAATGGCCTGCGGTGAGGGTTGGGGGCCGTCCTTATCAAACCAGCGCGACTTGAAGGGCCGGGTGTAGCGCGGCGGGAAGAAAGTGCGCATGCGGAACACCGGCTCGTCGCTGTAGTGAACCGGAGGAATGACCAGATTCTGCGTCTTCGTAATACAGCGCCCCCCGACTTCGGTGGGCCAGTACCAGCGCACATCCACAAAGCGCTCGAGGAAATCGGCCACGGCCCAGGCGGTGCCCTCGTTGCCGTAGGGGTCCCCGGGATTGCGCCCCTCGTTGGGTGGCAGGGCCCGAGTGCTCCCGACTAGAAAGACCCGCTTGCCGGCGGCCTTGACCACAAAGCCCTCTACGGGGATCTTCTCGGCCTCGACCCCGGCCTGCCGCGCCTCCGGGCAATCGCCGATGACAATGGCGGCCTCCTCCGCTGCCGGCAATGCCGGCACGAGGGAGAGTTCCGCGCCCGTGCTCAACTTGACGACCTCGACCAGTTCTCGAACCATCCGCTGCAGAACCGGGCTGGGATTGGCCTCGGCTACATAGACGGAGGCGCGCGGCTCTCCTTGCACCACGATCTCGACGGGAGCACCCGCAGGCGCGGGATAAACCTTAACGGGCGGCAGGTCCGCCACCTGCGGAGGCGCGAGGCCACCGTTCGCCGACTCCGGTCCTTGCGGCGCCG
>CALFVE010000225.1 GCA_937928475.1 uncultured bacterium
CAACTCGACTCGCGCATCACCGCCTCCCGGCCGCTGGAGATGTACTGCTACGCCGTGGGCCAGGTGGAGGGAATTACCTTCGACACCGAATGGGACGTCCTCCAGGCCCTTTCCGGCTGGGGGCTACGCGTGGACCGCCGAGTTGCCGTTTGCCACGGCAGCGCCGAGGCCATCGCCTTCCACGAACAGATGCTCCGCGAGCGCGATGCCCTGCCCTACGAGATTGACGGCGTGGTCTTCAAGGTCAACGACCGCGCCCTCCAGGAAGCGATGGGCGAACGCTCGCGCAGCCCACGCTGGGCCGTGGCTTACAAGTTCCCCGCCCGCCAGAGCACCACCAAACTGCGAGACATCATGGTTAGCGTCGGGCGCACCGGCATCCTCACCCCGGTGGCCCTGCTGGAACCCGTGGAGATCGGCGGCGTGACCGTCAGTCGCGCCAGCCTGCACAATATCGAGGAGATCGAGCGCAAGGACGTCCGCATCGGTGACACTCTGCTGGTCGAGCGCGCCGGCGATGTCATCCCCTACGTGGTCAAGCCCATCGTGGAAGATCGGACCGGCCAAGAGCGGCGCTTCCAGATGCCCGACCGCTGCCCGGTCTGCGACACTCCGGTCTTGCGTGCCCCCGGCGAGCCCCTGGTGCGCTGCCCTAGCCTCGATTGCCCTGCGCAACTCGAGGGTCGCCTGCAGCACCTCGCCTCCCGCGGGGCCCTGGACATTGAAGGCCTGGGCGAGAAACTGGCCGCGCAACTCGTCCGCCAGGGCCTGGTAAGAACACTTCCCGACCTCTACGACCTCACCCAGGAGCAACTGGCTTCCCTGGAGCGCATGGGGGAGAAGTCGGCGCAGAACCTGCGGGAACAACTGGAGCGCAGCAAGCAGACCACGCTCGCCCGCTTCCTGTACGCCCTGAGCATTCCCCAGGTCGGGGCGCACGTGGCCGGACTACTCGCCGAGCACTTCGGAAGTCTCGACGCTTTGATGGCTGCGACCGAGGAGGACTTGCAGGGAATCGCGGGCATCGGTCCGGAGATCGCGCGCAGCGTGTACCGGTTCTTCGCGGAACCTCGGAACCAGGAGACGATCCGCGGCCTGCTGGCCCGCGGCGTACGGCCTCAGGCGGCCCTGCCGGCGGCGCCTCCCCAGGGCGGCGCGCTGGCGGGGAAAACCTTTGTCTTCACTGGCGCCCTCACGACCTTCACCCGCGAGGAGGCGGCAGAAGCGGTCCGGGCCCGAGGCGGACGAGTCACCGATTCCGTCTCCCGCAAGACCGACTACGTGGTGGTGGGCGCCGACCCCGGCTCCAAGCGCGACAAGGCCCTGGAACTCGGCGTCACCCTGCTGGACGAAGAGGCCTTCCAGGAGCTGCTGGCCGAGGCATCCTGTGAGGCAGGCCCGCCGCGGTAGGCAGGGACCTTGCGCCGCGGTCTGCCCCGGAGGGACACCCCGAGGCCCTTCCCCGCCTGCGGCGTAGCCCGCCCGCCTGCTCCGCGTAGGGCAGGCTTCCAGCCGGCCCTTCTCTCAGCCTGCCTTTCCCGCCTGTTCCTTCGCCCTATCTTCCCGCTCTCTCCCCAACGGGGGACGCAGGCTGGAAGCCTGCGCCACGCGGGCCGGCCCAACCGGCGCCCTAATGCAGCGCAGGTCGAGGCACCTCTATCCCCGACCCGTCGCGCTGCTCGCAGCACTTGCGATGGACCTGCCCGGCGCCTACTTTGCCTCCTCGCTGTCCTGGTCCACGCGGTAGCCGAAGCCGCGCACCGTCTTGACCCGCTCCGGCCGTCGGGGATTTTTTTCCACCTTGCTGCGCAAGTTACCGATGTGCACCTCGACCAGATGTGTGTCGGCACCCTGCTCCCCCCACCCCACTCGCAAAAGTTCCTGGATACTCACCACCTTCCCCTGATTCTCCATCAGCGCCTGCAGCAGACGGAACTCGGTGGGTGTCAGTTGCACCTCCTTGCCCTCCACTCGCACGCGCTTGGCGTCCAGGTCCATCTCGATCCCCGCCGCCTGGAGCCGCCGAGGCGTCGCCGGGGCCGCCGTCCCAGCCCGGGCCCCGGCACCTAGCGGCGCCTCCACAGGCTCCGGGTGTGCGCGACGCAGCACCGCGCGCACCCGCGCCGCCAGCTCATTCAGGTTAAAAGGCTTGGTCACATAATCATCGGCGCCGATCTCCAGGCCCACAATGGTGTCGTTATCCTCCGCGCGGCCGGTGAGCATTACCACCGGAATGCTGGTGCGACGCCGCAGGTAGCGGCAGATGTCCAGGCCGTCCACGTCCGGGAGGTTCAGGTCCAAGATCACCAGGTCGGGTCGTTCTTTGTCCACCATCTCCACCCCCTGCCGGCCTTCCACCGCCCCCAGCACCTCAAACCCCAGGTTTTCGAAGCGTTTGCGCACCGCCCAGGTCAAGGCCTCGTCGTCGTCAATTATGAGAATCTTGCGCACGGATTTCACCTACCTGAATTGCGCTCGGTTGTCGTCCCCGACCCTTCTTCTGTGCCGCATCGGTCGCCGGCTCGCTGACTGCCTGCTCCCCTGTCCTAACGGGGAGACAGGCCCAGCCGGTTTCTCACCGGCCCTGTCTCATCCCTGCGCGTAAGGCAGCCGCACCGAGAAAGTGCTTCCTTCCCCCACCTTGCTGTCCAGGCGCAGCGATCCCCCCAGGTACTCGGTCAGGCGCGCCGCAATGGACAAGCCCAGACCGGTGCCCTCCGTTTGCCGATGTAGCTCTCGCGGCCCGCGCTCGAACTCCTCGAAAATCTTGCTGTGGAATTCAGGAGGAATCCCCGGCCCCGTGTCTTCGACCTCAATGATCGCCGCCTCCG
>CALFVE010000226.1 GCA_937928475.1 uncultured bacterium
CAGGCTTCCCCGCGTAGCGCAGGCTTCCAGCCTGCGCGCCCCGCCGTCCCGGGCCGCGAGGGGGTTGCGCTGCCTTGCACTCGATGTGTATCCTCTTTAGCGTGTCGTTTACCGTACGTTCTCGCCTGCGGATGACGCTACTCTTTGCCCTGGCCCTCCTCGGCCTGGTCGGGCTGGGCTGGGCTTTGGGGCAGTTGTGGCCGCAGCCCCCGGCCGCGCCGCTCCCCACTCCGCAGGCCATGGCTCGGCAGCCGCAACTGATTCCCGACACCGTCGTGGTCAGCGCCAGTGAACCGAAGCCGCAGAGCACTCCCTCCCTGCTGCCGGCGGAAGCCCCCGTCCTGTACTGCTTCTATCGCCTGGAGCGCTATCCGGCGGAGACGCCGCTGACCGTGGAGTGGCGGCTCAACGGCCGGCCGCTAGGGACGCTGCCTCTGGAGAACCACCGCCGGGACCGCGGGCCGATTCTCGCTGGCCGGTTCCTGATCCGCCCGCCGCAAGGAACGCAGCAGTTCGCGCCGGGGCTGTATCAACTCCTCTTCCGCCGCGGGGCGGAGACCCTGGAGGAAGCCTCCTTCGTGCTGGCAACGGAGGCGGCCCGCATTCTGGGCCAGCAGCCCCCACCGGCCGGGGAGATCCGAGTAGTGAGCCTGGTCACCTGCACCGGCCTTGATCCGCAGGGCAAGCCGCTCGGCCCGGCTCAGTCCTTCGCACCTACCGCCCGCATCTACGCAGTGTTCACCTACGTCAACGGAGTCAAGCAGACGCGCTTCGAGGTGCGCTGGCTCTTCGGCGACCTAGTAATCCCCCAGGCTACGCAGCAGATCGAGATGAAGGCGGGAGCCGGGCAGGCCTATGCGTGGCTCCAAGCGAGCGGGGAAGGCTTGCCGCACGGGCAGTATCAAGTGCAGGTGCGGTTGGCGGGAGGCGGAGAGCCCCTGGCCACCGCGCAGTTCGCCGTGGGCCGGACATCCTCCCCACCTCCAGCCCCACCGGCGAGGCGTTAGCTGGCCTCCCCTTCTCCCGCTGCCTCCTCGAACTGGGCCAGAATCTGCGCCGCCTCTTCCTCCTTCACATCCCGCCAGCGCTGATAGGCGTCCGCCACCGCGTACCGCAGGCCGCTGCGTAGGTTGGGGCAGTAAAGCGCCTCTGCCAACCCGCGCAGTTGCCGCGCGGACTCCGTGTGCGCCGTCGGTACCGCGACAACGACTCGGGCCGCCCCGGCCTCGCGCAGCGCCAGGGCGGCCGCCCGCAGGGTATAGCCGGAGGCCAGGCCGTCGTCTACCAGAATCACGGTTCGGCCCTGCACCTGCAGCGGCGGGCGCCCCCGGCGCAGGTGCCCCGCGCGCCGCGCGACCTTCTCCCGGGTGAGCGCCAGGTCCTGGCCGATCTGAGCCTCGTCCAGGCGGTAAGCCGTCACCAGCGCTTCGTTGAGTACCACGGTGCCGTCCCAGGCCACCGCGCCGTAACCCGCCTCGGTGGTTCCGGGCAGCAAGAGTTTGCTGGTGACGGCGACATCGAGGGGCAGCCGGAGCCGCGAGGCGACCTGGGCGGCAACGGGAACGCCCCCGGCGGGGATGGCCAGCACCAGGGCCCCGCTGCTGCGGAACTCGCGGAGCAGATCCGCCAGGACGGCTCCGGCCTCCGCTCGATCACGGAAGACGGCCAGGCGCTCGCGGAGCGCGGGGAGGTCCACTATCGGCAAGGCGGCGGGAGTGGACATGAGCAGGCCTTCCTTGTTCTCCCCCCGCTGGCGGTGCAAGTCGCTTCCGGGGACTTATCACGAAAGGAGCAAACTTTCGAGGGGAACCGCGGCAGCCTGATCATGCTTGCCGAAACCGGCGGCGGCCGAGGTGTCGGCTCCCTGCGGTCGTTGTACCTCCCCGGAGTCCCGAAGCAAGCGACCCAATATAATGCTACCCGCCTCAGCGCCACCGCAAACAGGGCACTTCCTGCTGACTCCCGGCCCCGGGGGAGGTGAACAGCCCGCGCCGCGCGAAGTATGTGCCTCAGCGGGAGGGACAGCTGAACGGCGGCTGAACGGCAGCTGAACGGCAGCGCAGAGGAAGCGCAACGCAAGCACAACGGAAGTACAGAGGAAGCGCAACGGAAGCGCAACGGAAGCGCGACGGAAGCACAGAGGAAGCGCAGAGCAAGCGGAGAGGAATCCCGCCCGACTCTCAGACTCCCAGACTCTCGACTCCCAGACTCCTTAGGTGAACCCATGAAACCCATCCGCCTCTCCCAGACAACCTACCGCGACAAGGTCCACGCCTGCTGGCTGGGCAAGAACATCGGCGGCACCCTGGGCGCGCCGCATGAGGGAAAGAAGGAAGCACACCGCCTCACCTTCTACGATCCTGTCCCCACCCAGGCGGCGGCCAACGACGACCTCGACCTGCAACTCGTCTGGCTGAAGATGCTCCAGGAGCGCGGCGTGCGCCCCACCGTCGCCGACTTTGCCGACTACTGGGGCAAGCATCTGCGCCCTTATCCCTGGAACGAGTACGGCTTCTGCCAGCGCAACCTGGAGCGTGGTCTCCGCCCGCCGATCTCAGGATGCTTCGAGAACTACTACGTGGACGAGATGGGCTCGCCGATTCGCAGCGAGATCTGGGCCTGCGTCGCGCCCGGGCACCCTGCGCTCGCGGCGAGCCTAGCCTGGCGCGACGCCGCCCTCGATCATGCCGGGGGCGAGGGCACCTACGGGGAGATGTTCTGGGCGGCCCTGCAGAGCGCCGCTTTCGTCTTGTCGGATCCCCTCGTGCTCATCCACGTGGGCCTGGCCATGATCCCCCTGCACTCGCTCATCTCCCGGGCGGTCCGCGAAGCCGTCTGGTGCTGGCAGAATGGCGTGGCCTGGGCCGAGGCCCGCGAGCGTATCCTGCGCGGTTTCGGGCATCACTGCCCTTGCAACGCCGCCCAGAACCACGGCTTCACCGTGCTGGGCTGGCTATACGGAAAGGACTTCGGCGACCGGCTCTGCGCGGCGGTGAACTGCGGCTACGACACCGACTGCACCGGCGCCACCCTGGGCGCGACCCTCGGCCTGGTCGGCGGCACCGCCGCCATCCCCGACGAGTGGCGCGCGCCGGTGGGCGAGCAGATTGTCTTGCACCAGTTCACCCAGAACCTCGACGCGCCCAAGACGGTGGCGGAACTCACCGAGCAGACCGTGGAGGTCGGCAGGCGCCTGCTGGCGGAGCGCTCGCCGGTCGCCGAAATCGCCGCCGAGACCGCGCTGCCCGACGACCTGCTATCCCTGCTCTTCGACAACACGCTGGCGCAGGCGGCGCTCCTGCGCGATCCGCAGTCGGCAATTGAGACGACCGAGGGGTACGAGGTTGCCTTCCACTACGGCGGAGAGCCGGTGCTGCGTCCCGGGATCGCCAAGACGGTGGGGATTTCGGTGCGGCACGAGGATACGCCCGACTGCTTGCTCGACCCGGCGGCCAGTCTGGCGGTCCCCTCGGGCTGGGAGGTGGAGCCGGCGCCGGCGCGCTTCGGGCAGCAGCGCTTCGTCCTCCATGCCCACGAGGTCGCCCCACGGAGCCAGGTGACCGTCACGGTGAACCTGCCCGTCGGCCGCCGGGAGATCGCCTACACCATGCTCGGCCCGGAGGAGGCGCGGGGGTACGGCGCGGTAGACAACGTAGCCTACTGCCCGCAGTGCCACGGTCGCGCCGGAGCCTGCGTGTGTGCGCCGGCGAGGTAGTCTAGCCAGGGCGAGGGAAGAGACCCCGCCCTGTTCCCGGCGCCACGCATACACCTCGGCTGCACGGTAAGTGGAAGGTATGAGCCTTGCCCACGGCTAGCCACGGCCCCCCGTGTCTGCGAAATGCCGGATCATCAAGGCCAATGGCTGCCGGTAAAGGGCGGCGTGCACGCGTAGACGTCTTCCCACTTCACGTAGCCGGCGTATCTGATACCTGCTGGCGAGGTGAATTTTCCGTCGGTGTGGTTGATGGCGCCAGGGTAAGGTTGATGGATGAGTCCATGCTTGCAGCGAAGCGCGATATGGCCCGGGCCGTTGTCGGCGTAGGTCCAAAAGACCCAAGCACCCTCCGGCGCCTCCAGGGGGCCCGACTTGGCGCCAACAAACTTCTTCCTCTCTCGGAAGTACTTGATGGTGTCTCGGGGGCAAGCACCGTATCCCGAGGGGACCTCTAGTTTGCTCCAGCGTTTAGACACAATCGCTAAGCACCACCCAGGGGCGATGGCTTGGCCCAGGTCGGCATGTGCGCGTCCCAGACTATCGAGTTTGGCCCGCTCCACGGTGCTGCTGGGTGGGCGACGGAACCAGGCCGCGTCAAAACCAACCTGCACCAACTTGGAGAGGGCCTCGGGGGCGTCATCGGCAAGATAGACTGCCGGCTGACCGGAGAAGGTATAGGTTCCCAGACTCACCCAGTTGTCCCAGATCCTCGATTGGTTTACCGTTTTTGTCGCTAACGTTTGCCAGGCGCCGCTGACGTATTGCTGAACCCGATAGCGAGCCCCGGTGGTGCCGGCGTTTCTCCGAGGGATGAAGACCAAGACCTCATAGTTGCCGGCACCCAGCCCCGACTTCCACCGCCGCCAATCATCAACCTTGCCGCCGTTCGCATACGTCCACAGCATGTCGCTGCCGTAGCCCACGCCGGTCGCGCGATACCACCCCGCGGGGTTTCCGCCCTTCTCCGCCGCGTCCTCATCAACTACGCTGTCGCCCGTGACAACGACGTCGAGAGCAGCGGGAGATACCACAGACTCCAAAGCTAGACCGGCGGCTGGGTCGGGTGTTTTGGCGTCTGAGCCCTTCGACCCCGAAAACGGGGCGCTCCCCTCGGCCAGGGCAGTGGAGCCTTCTGAACTCGGGGTTTCCAATAGCGAGGAGGAGCCGCCGCAGCCGGATAGGAGCGCCGCGGACGCCAGAATTGCCCCCAGGGCCACAGCAGCCAGCAACCTGGAAAGGACTGTCACGTGGATCACTCCCCCTCATCAGTACACAATGCAATCGTCCTTCACATTCCATTATATCCACCCGCGACGACGAAGTCAAGCACGAATGGGGACTCCGCGCGCGATCTGCGGATGGATGGGCCAGAGATCGCCCCCACCATCCTCGCGCCCGAGCAGGCCGCGGGCTGCACGCCGGCGAATAATAGCTCGCATCGCCCGGAGTACGGCCGCCGGGCCGCGGCCTGCCTCCACCCGCAAGGCCAACCTCTGGCTCCGTGGGGCAGGGCTCCCCTGGGCGCGGGTGGTCGGGGAGGTGACCTCCGCGTGGGGCAGGCTTCAAGCCTGCCCTGCATCGGAACCGAGCCCGCCTCCGCGCGGGGCAGGCATTCTTGCCTGCCGCCTTTCCGCGTAGGGCAGGCATCCTTGCCTGCCCGCGTGGTGGCCTTCATGCAGGCGCGGGGACGCGGGGCCGCGCAGGCTGGAAGCCTGCGCTACGCGGGGAGGACCCCACCCGGCGCCGCTGGCTGCGCTCGCGCCACCCACCTCCCCTCGGGGAGGGGAGGTGGGGGCAGGTCTCCGCGTAGGGCAGG
>CALFVE010000227.1 GCA_937928475.1 uncultured bacterium
GTCCCCGAGCGGCAGACGGCTGTTGTACCAGCAGAGGAAGCGCCCTCCGGCGATGAGCCGGAACAGCGTCGAGTAAATCTGGTCCACCACGTACTTCCCGCCGCCCCGGCGAAAGTCGAAGGGGTTATAAATACCGCCCCACTTGTGCACTTGATCGCCCCAGGAGGTCATCCGCCGCGCGTAGGCCTTCCACACGTGATACGGGGAGGTCTTCTCCTGGTAGGTGCAAGGGATTTCGTCCAGCATCCAGCCTCCTCCGGCGCAGCGTTCCTTCATAGTCAGAGGCAGGTCCTTGGTCTCCTCCGGCGAGGAGTAGTTGTACCCGAAGGTGAACTCGGGGAGTTCCGTGTGCACCAGCGCCTTCACGTTCCTGACCGACGCGGCGCTAATGCGGTCGGCCTCCTCGTAGGTCGCGGCAATCTCCTTGCCGGAGAAGTCCCGCTCGCCCGGATACACCTCCAGATAGCGCACATCCATACGTACCCCGTTGAAGCCCATCTCCTTGCCACACTTGATGAACTGGCGGGCGATAAACTGCTGGACCTCCGGCAGCGAATGGTTCAGGGTAGCCTGGAAGAAGATATTGGGGTAGGTGTTGGGGTCGAAATCATAGTCGTCCTTGCGGGTGTACAACTGCCGATGGTCCATCTGATAATGGGCGACCTCGCCGTTGGCGTCGTAGAGGAACCACTCAGGATGCTGCTGGAAGAGCCGGTAGCCGGAGTCGGCCCAGCAGGTCCCGTTGACATAGGAGACCGGCCACATCCCCACGGACTTGAGCAGGCGGTTCTGCAGGATGATGGTCTGCTTGCTCCGATAAGTCAGGCGCCCCTCCCCACCAGGGAAGGGGTCCTCGGTCGGCGCCAGGTCGGAGATGTCCCCCGGCGACCAGGAGAAGAACTCGAACACGATGCTGCGTCGCTTCTTGAAGAACAGCACCGACTCCCAGGACTCCTGCCCGGAGGCGGGCGCTACGTAGAAGATGGTGTGCATGTCTCGCGCGTCTCGGCCCCGGTCGTAATTGTTCCCGGTGGAGAGCCACAGCGGATGCTCGGAGACGGCGAAGTACTCCGAGGCCTCGTCCACCTGCTTCCCGCCAGCCAGCAGCCGCACCCGAATCTCTCGCCCGTATTCCTGGTTGCTTAGTTGATACGAGGAATTCACGTCCCTCTCCTCGCCAGGCTTCAGGCTCACCGTTTCGCTGAACACCTGGCGTCGAGCGGTCAGGCCGGTGAGTTCCTCGCCGAGCACGGTCAGTGACTGCTCGGCGGCGGTGGGGTTAGCGAGTGAAATGCGCACCTCAACCTTTTCGCCGGGCTCATAGCGGACCTTGGAGGGGAAGATTTCGGTGATAATGGGACTGTCGAAGACCTGGTTGGCGATCTCCACCTTGTCGAGATACATGACCGGCGCGACGCCCTCCGACTCCGGGAGCCATTCGCAGAGCACCTCGGGACCGTACTCCTCGGGCGCAAGCGGGGCGCCGAGCGGGAGGGTAATCGCAGTGTAGCCGGTGGGCTTGAGGTTGATTCCGTAAATGCGATGCTCACTGCTGAATGACCACTGGCCGGTCTCTTTGTCGTGAGCGACGAGGCGGATGCGCAGCGGGTCAGTGATGGCAGGCAGGTTCTCGCCGCGCAGGTAGAAGGTAAACCAGGTCTTGCCCAGCATGGTCATCTTGGGGGCGCCGAAGGTGAGGCAGTAGCCGCGCTGATCTTGCTGCAGAGGTAGGCGCACGGCCTTACCGCCGGAGGCCGCGGCGTCGTCCACCACGGCCGCGCCTAGGCTTAGGCTCTGCGGGGGCAGCGCTTCCGCCTCGGACTGCCAGGCGAGCCTAGTGGCTGCCACCGAGGACTGGGCGAACCCGAAGCAGAAAGCGAGGGCCAAGGCCGGCATCAGTTTACGCATTATCAAGCCTCCCCGAATTGCGGCCGGCCGCAGGTGGTTCGTCCTCCCCGCTGCTCAACGGGGACACGCGGCCGCCACTAAAGATCTCCCCAGGGGGTTTACCACTGAAAGACGACCGCTTTCCAGAAGAGCACACTGGGCACGGTCGCCAGTACTTTGCCTCCTGGGACGTCCTTCAACTCAAGTCTGACCACTTGCAGCTCGT
The DNA here is from genome assembly GCA_937928475.1 of uncultured bacterium. GTDB lineage: Bacteria > Armatimonadota > Zipacnadia > Zipacnadales > Zipacnadaceae > Zipacnadum. The sequence goes on from CALFVE010000227.1 coordinate 2,114, forward strand.
TGAGGTCAGTCGGCTCGAAGGGTTCCGTTATCAGCAAGTAGGCCGCTTGCGCCTTCTGGCCCTGGTAGGGCGCACAGATGACCTGGATGTCCCGCACCGGCGGATTGATCTCCGAGCGAGGGTTCTCCTCGACCTCTTCCGACTTGGGGGGGTTGACCAGATGGACGATGAGTTGCCGTCGGCCCTCGGTGGACCGGTTCCAGTAGCACATGTCCCGCCACCAAATCGGCGCGGCGGCCTGCACGTCTACCTCACCTTTGACTTCGGGGATCCAGTCGAGGTTGGTGCTGTAGAGAAACTCGCTGAAACGGGTGCAGAAGGCGCCCAGGTCCCCGATGGGTTGGCGGCTGTTGTAGTACCAGCCGCCGTAGTCACGCCCGCCGCAGATGATACGGAAGATTGCCGAGTAAATCAGGTCAATGGGATACTTCATGCTGCCCCGGCGGAAGTCGTAAGGGTTGTACACGCCGCCCCACTTGCGCACCTGGTCGCCCCAGGAGGTCATGCGCCGGACATACGTCTTCCAGAGGTGATACGGCGAGGTCTTCTCCTGGTAGGTGCAGGGAATCTCATCCAGCATCCAGGCGCCGCCCTCGCAACGCTCCCGGAACGTCGTGAGCATGTCCTTGACTTCTTCCGGCGAGCAGTAGTTGTAGCCGAAAGTGAACTCGGGCAGTTCCTTGTGCACCAAAGCCTTGACTCTCTTCACCGAGGCGGCGCTAATGCGGTCGGCCTCCTCGTAGGTCTTGGCGATCTCCTTGCCGTAGAAGTCCCGTTCGCCGGGGTAAACCTCCAAGTAGCGCACATCGAGACGCACCCCACTAAAGCCCATCTCCTTGCCGCACTTGATGAACTGGCGGGCAATGTACTCCTGGACTTCGGGCAGTGAGTGGTTGAGTGTGCCCTGGAAGAAGATGTGGGTATAGGTGTTCGGATCAAAATCGAAGTCGTGAAGGTGGCGGTACTTCTCGCG
>CALFVE010000228.1 GCA_937928475.1 uncultured bacterium
CGTCATCAGCGGTAACCACCAGGCGTTGAAGACGGGGTCGAGCAGGTAGGCGATGATCCCCTCGCCGATGAAGCGGATGAGGCTGAAGCAGACCAGCCCCATGACCAGCGCCAAGGGGATGCCGGTGGCCGGATTGAGCGACAAATCCGCCAGGCGGTCGAGAAAGGTGTGGTGGCGATGGGTGATGCGTTGTACCTGCTCGACGATGTGCCCGACTTTGGCCCAGCGGCTGCCGGGGTCATGGGGAACGTTCCCGGGGCGGGCCTCGGCCAGGCGCGACACCACCTGGCTGATGCCCTCGCCACTGAGGGCGCAAGTGCCAACCACAGGAACGCCCAGGAGGTTCTCCAGTTTTTCGAAGTCAATTTGCATGCCGCGGTGGGCGGCCTCGTCGCACATATTCAGCGCGACGATCGTCGGCTTGCCGGTCTGCAGCAGTTCCAGGGTCAGATTAAGGTTGCGCTCCAGGTTGGTGGCATCCACTACATTGACGACCACGTCCCCTTCCTCCAGCATTTGCACGGCCACTTCCTCTGCCTTGTTAGTCGGCTGGAGCGTATAGGTACCGGGCACATCAATGATTTCCACCGCCTCTCCGTTCAGGTGAGCCCGGCCTTTGGTGTACCCCACCGTGGTACCCGGATAGTTGGAGGCGATCACCTGTGCCCCGGTCAGGCGGGAGAAGAACACGCTCTTGCCGACATTCGGGTTGCCCACCAGCAGCAGCCGCTTCATTCCTCGACCTCAACCTCGATGCGCGCGGCCAGGCCGTGCCCTACCGCGACCTCAGTGCGGCCGATCCGCAGCGTGACCGGCCCGCGCAGCGGCTGGCCGCTGGTCTTAGTGATGATTACTCCTGGGCGCACCCCCATGGCCCGCAGCCGCGCGAGGGCGCCGTGCCCCGCCGTGATAGCGACTACCATGCCGCTTTGTCCGGGTCGCATCTTGGCCGCCGTCGTGATCACAGCAATGCCTCCCACCGGCTCAGGGCCTCACCGCACGGCCTTTGCCGCCGGTTCGCTCTCTCGAACACCGCTCACACCCGCTCACCGTTATCTCGATGGCCGGGGCCTGCGCCTGGAAGCCGCGCTCTTCCGCCAAGCGCCTCGCCGTCTGCTCCAGCCGGGGGGACTGCACTTCCTCCACCCGCCCGCATTGGGCGCAGACCAGGTGGCAGTGCTCCCGCCGGGGCGCAAACTCGTAGTGGCTGTGCCCCTCCGCTAGCTGCACCTTGCGCAGCACCCCCAAGCGCTCCAGTTCGGCGAGGAAGCGGTAGACCGTAGCCCGCGAGGCTGCACCTCTCCCGTTCTGCCTTCCTACCGCCTCCAGGGCCTCCTCGGCGGAGAAGTGCTGGGGCATCGCGGCCAAGCAGCCCAGCACTTCCAGCCGGGGGCCGGTCCAGCGCAGCCCCGCTCGGCGCAGCGTCGCTTGCGTCTCTCTGATGCGATCCAACACTTGTCTTCACCTCTGCCTAGTTGAGACGGTGTCTCAACTAGCATTATTTCCCTTTTCGGCGCCTCTGTCAAGAGTCTGCACATCTCCATCGCGGCCCCGGCAGGCTTTTTTCCTCCCGCGCCGAAATAGAGAGCGACGACCCCGTCAGACGCGAGGTGCTCTGATGCGACTGAGCGATGCCCAGGAACGCAAACTCCTGCTAGCGGCCTGGTGCCGACGCCTGGCCTTGCTCCTGGAAATGGGCGTGCCGCTGGCCCAGGCGGTGGAAATCGCCGGGCAGAGCGTGGGCGAGTTGAGCGAGATTATGCTGCCCCTGTGCACGCGGGTGCGCATAGGGGAAACGCTGGCCGAGGCAATGACCGATCAACCCGAGGGCTTCCCTCTGTTTGTGCGGGCGGTAGTGTTGGCGGCGGAGCATGCGCGGCGGCTGCCTCAGGGTCTGCGCGGGCTGGCTGAGTGCTTGGAGGCCGAGCGGTTCTTGGACATCCGTCCGGCCGCGATGGACCTGGTGGGCGGCGTGGAAGAGCCGCCGGCAGTGCGCGTGACGCGCGAAATTCTGGCCCGGGCCGCCGAGCAAGGGGCTTCCGAGATCCAGTTGCAGGCGCAAGCCGACGGCGTGGCCGTGAGCCTGCGGCTGCATGGTCGCTGGCAGCCCGCCGAGCCGGTCCCCGCGCCGGAGCCGGAGGCGGTGCTGCGCCGCCTACTGATGATGGCGGGCATCCCGTACTGGATCAAAGAACCGGCGGTGGGGACCATGCGCGTGTGGATCGAGCAGCGCAAGTACGAGGTCGGGGTGCGGGCCATCCCGGCCGAGGGGGAGGGCTGGGACCGGCTGGAACTCAGCCTGCGCCCCGTTTCACCCCCGACGGAGGAAGGTGAGTGGGCTTAGCGGAAAAGAGGGCCATCCAAAGGCTTGTTCAAACGGCAACTGGCCTTGACCATCGAGTACGCAGCCGATGAAATGCCCATTGTGCAGGTGCAAACCGACGGTGAGCATCTGGGGCGCCTCCTCAGAGGAAGTGTAGAAGCGTGCCACAACACACCTGTACCCTCAACCTGAGGAGCGCCCCACTTTCCATACTACTAGGCACGGTTCTGAGGACAGGCAAGAGCCGTGCCGGTCTTCGATTCCGTGCCCTCAAGGGGAAAAGAGCATGATCAAACTCGGCGTCAATTCCGTGTTGTTCGCAGGCTTTGACTTCGCCACCGCCGCGAAGTACATCGCCATGGCGGGCTATGATGGAGTGGAAATCTCGGCGATCAAGGGAATGTGCGAGCATCTGGAACTGGAGCGGTGGCGGGAGCAGGCTAGCGATCTGAAGCAGATAGTGGCCGACCACGGCCTAGAGTTCCTTTCTATGGAAGAGGCCTCACTGGACGAGGAGCGGCTGCTGCTGGCCTTCGAAGCGGCGGCGGAGATCGGCATTCCGGTCGTCAACGTGGGCCCGGGAGGAAAGAGCGACGTCGAGGAGGACTTCCAGCGGCAGACTGACTTGCTGGCGCGAATGGCGCAAAAAGCCGCCGAGTACGGGGTTACTCTGTGCTGCAAGGCGCACGTCGGCGCATGCATCTACAACACGCCAACCACGCTACGGGCGCTGGACAAAATTACGTCGCCGGCTTTTGGGGTGGATATGGATCCCAGCCACATCCATCGCGCCGGGGAGAATCCGGCTCAGGCACTGACCGCGGTGCTCAGGCGGGTGGGGCACATCCATATCGGCGATTGCCTGGGCAGCGGTCCCTCCCCGGGCTCGGCGCGAGACCAGGCCTGCGGGCGCGGCGACATTGACCTGTGGGCCTACTGCCAGGCCATGGTAAGCGGAGGATATGCGGGACCGGTGTGCCTGGAGATCATTGGAGCAGCGGAGTTGGAACTAACAGAGCAGGTAACTATCGCCGCCGAGAGCTACGGCTACCTGAATGCCTGTTTGAAGGCGCTAGGGGCTAGATGAGAAGAGCGTAGAGGAAGCACAACAGAAGCGCAGGGGAAGCACAGGGGAAGCGCAGAGGAAGCGCAGAGGAAGCGCGGAGGAAGCGTAGAAGAGGCGGGGCGCCTGGGCACAGCCTTCTGCTCTCCTCTTGCTTTGATTCTGTGTTGCCTGCTTCATCGCTCTGATGGGCTTCCGTTTGGCTGCCGTTTTGCTTCCGTCGTGCTTCTGTTGCGCTTCCGTCTTGCTTCCGCCGTGGTTCTGTCGTGCTGCCTGAGGCAGACCTCGCAAACCTATCTACAAGGAGTTGACCGATGGCCCGCAAACCCAACTTGATTCTTCTGGGGATTGACAGCCTGCGACCGGATCACATGAGCCTGTACGGCTATCCCCGGCTCACTACGCCGCACCTGGACCGCCTTGCCGCTGGCGGGTGCGTGTTTGAGAACGCCTTCAGCCCGAGTATTCCGACGACGCCGGGCTATGCCTCGATGTTTACTGGAATGGACACCTTCGGCACGGGCGTGGTGGGGCTGCGTCATCCCGGGCCGTTAGGGGACCACTTGGTTACCCTGGCCGAGGTGCTGGGCGGCGAGGGGTACGCCACGACCTGCGTGGGCTTCAGCGGAAATCCGGCCTCGCGCGGCTTCCAGAAGTACCTCGACTTCAGCGGCTGGGGGTCTTGGGAAGAGGGCCGCAGCCGCAAGGCTGAAAATCTCAACCAGGTCGCCATTCCTGAACTCAAGCGCCTGGCCGGCGGGAAGCAGCCGTTCTTCCTCTTCCTGCGCCACATGGATCCGCATTCCCCCTATCTGCCGCCCGCTCCTTTCGAGCGCCTCTTCTACGGCGGCGACGAGTTTGACCCGGCCAACAAGTCGCTGGAACCGGTAATGGCCTTCAAGCCGTTTCGCGATTACTTCGCCAGTTGGTTCCCGCCGGGGGTGCGCGACGTGGAGTACATTATCGCCCAGTACGATGGGGCGCTGGCCTATATGGACGCCTGTATCGCCAATATCCTGGCCTGCATCGCCGCCCTGGGCCTCGAGGAAGACACCCTGATCGTGGTTAATTCAGACCATGGCGAGACGCTCTACGACCATGACTGCTATTTTGATCACCACGGGCTATACGATGTCACCCTGCGCATCCCGTTGGTATTCGTTTTTCCCAAGAAGGTACCCGCCGGGCAGCGCTTCTCCGATTACGTGTTGATGAAAGACATCATGCCTACAATCCTCGACCTGTTGGGGATCAAGACTAGACTCAAGTTCGACGGACGAAGTCTGCGCCCGCTAATGCATGGGCTGCCGCGGAAGCAGGAGCCAGAGTTTTACATAACCGAGGCCACCTGGATGCGCAAGCACGGCTGGCGCACCCCGGAGTGGAAACTCATTCATGCTCTGGAGCCGGACTTCCACTTCAAGCCGGAAGTAGAGTTGTACAATCTAGTTACTGACCCCGGGGAGAACCACAACCTGGCTAAGCAGGAGCCAGAGGTGGTG
>CALFVE010000229.1 GCA_937928475.1 uncultured bacterium
CTCGCATGGGCGTCGGGGCTTTTGCCTCTTGGGAGGAAATGCGCGGGAAGGGGAGAAACCAGCCCCAAGTAATCTCAAGCCGCCTCGGAGCCCCGCCTATGCGTGGAACCATAACCGTCTGGGCCGATCACGACCTGGGCCTCATCGACCCCAACCTCTACGGCAGCTTCGCCGAACATCTGGGGCGCTGCGTCTACGGAGGCCTCTGGGTCGGTCCGCAGAGTCATATCCCCAACCAGGAGGGCCTGCGCTCGGATGTTGTCGCCGCCTTGCGGGCCCTGCGCCTGCCCGTCTTGCGTTGGCCCGGAGGCTGCTTTGCTGACGATTACCACTGGGAATGGGGCGTCGGCCCCCAGCGCCGGCCCCGGCGCAACCTCTGGTGGAACCAGCCCGAGAGCAACGAGTTCGGCACTGATGAGTTCCTCCGCCTCTGTCAGGCCGTCGGCTGCGCCCCGTATATCTCCGTGAACGTCGGCTCTGGCACCGTCGAGGAGGCCGTCAACTGGATGGAGTACTGCAACTCCGCCCAGGCCAGCTACTACGCCAACCTCCGGCGCCGTCATGGTCATCCCCAGCCTTACGGCGTCCGCTACTGGGGCCTGGGCAACGAGAACTGGGGCTGCGGGGGCAACATGACCGCCCAGCAGTACGCCTACGAATGCCGCAAGTACGCCTGCTTCATGAAGAAGATGGGCGTTGACATAGAAGGTGGCGTCTACCTCATCGCCGTCGGGCACGACCATCTGCCCTGGAACCTGGAGGTCCTCCGCAACCTGGAGGGCGCGCTGCATACTATTGACGCCCTCTCTATTCACATGTACCGCACCGGCCATCCCGCCCAGGGGCCGCCCAGCACCGTCGCCGACGACAGCCCCGAGCACTTTTACCGCCTGCTGGGCGAGGTCCCGGGCATGGAGGAGAAGGTATGCAAGACCGCTGACCTCTTGGACTACTACTCCACTGCCGACCACCGCCTGGACCTGGTGGTGGACGAGTGGGGCACCTGGTATCACGACGCCGACGAGGGCCTCTGCCAGCAGGGCCCCCTGAAGGACGGCCTCTTCGCCGCTGCCGTGCTCAACATGTTCAATCGTTACTGTAAGGCGATCAGCATGGCCAATATCGCCCAGACGGTGAACGTGCTCCAGGCGGTCATCCTCACCCGGGGCTCCGAGATGATTCTCACCCCCACTTACCACGCTTACGAGATGATGAAAGGCCACCAGGGCGCGACCCTCCTGGCCAGCCGCGCCAGTTCCGTCAACCTGGCCGACGACAAGGGCCGCGAATACGACGCCCTCAGCCTGTCTGCCTCGCGCTCGGCCGACGGGAAGACACTCACGCTCTCGGTCGTCAACATGAGCGTCGAGGAGGACTGCCAGGCGCAGCTCCGGCTCTCCGGCCTCGAACGCCTGGCCGGCGCCTCGGGGCGGGTGCTGACCGCCGACAGTGTCGCTGCCTGCAATGACTTCGGCGAAGGCGAGCGCGTGCGGCCGCAGCCGGTGGCGGTGAACGCTGCTTTGCCGACCTTCACTCACACCTTCCCGGCTAAGTCCCTGACCGTACTAGAGATCGCCTTGCCTTGAACCGGCGGGCTGCCGCCACTAACCACCAGCGACTAACCACCAGCGACCAACTACCAGCGACCAACTACCAACCACCAACTACCAACCACCAAATCTCAGGAGGCCTATCCATGCCCTACGGACTCATCCACTACAATGCCCCCGGCGATACTCTGGAGCAATTCCTGGACTTCGCGGCCCAGGCCGGCTTCGACTGCGTGGAAGTCCAGATCGGCGATCTGTGGCCGCAAGAAGGCCCCAGCCCTGAAGAGCAGACCGAGCAGGTCGCTGCTATGCTGCGGCAGCGCGGCTTGTCCGCCTCCGCCATCTCCGCCGGCAACAACTTCTGCGTGGACCGGGAGGAGGAGATCCGCGCCCAGGTTGTCCGCATGAGGCGCATCTGCGACCTGGCTAAGATCCTGGGCACCGATACCTTGCGCACCGAGGGCGGCTGGCCCGGCGATGACCCCCGTCCCGCCGTCGAGTGGGTGCCTTGGATCGCCGAATGCCTGGGGCGCTGCCTGGAGTTCATTGAGCCGTTGGGCATCAAGTTGGCGGTGGACAACCACGGATACCTCACCAACGAGTGGCCGATCCAACTTATGGTCTACGAGCGAGTACAGTCGCCGCTGGTCGGCGCGAACCTGGATACTATGAACTACCGCTGGTTTGGGCACAGCGTGGAGAAACTGCGCGAGATCTACGAGGCCATTGCCCCTCACGTCTTGCACACGCATCTGAAGGATGGTACGGGCGCGCGCCAGGACTACAAAGGCTGCGCCCTGGGCGAGGGGGAGATCCCGCTGGACTGGGCGGTGGAGTGTCTGAAGAAGGCGGGCTACTCCGGCCCCTGGGTCGCCGAATACGAGGGCCCGCGCGACGAGGGCACCGGCTACCGCAAGTGTTTGGCATGGATGAAGGCGAACTGCTGAGTCCCTTGATTGCTCCTTGCTCTCCCCCGCTGGCGGGGGAGAGTACCGCCCGCGCCAGCGGGCGGGGAGAGGGGGCCCAAGATGTGGACGCGCATCCCCTCCCAACACCTCAGACAGAAGTGCGCGACCACTGGCCCCTGCTTGCCGGGAAAAAATGACAAGCGAGGAGAGAGGAGGTCTCGGCCCGATGCGCCTTTCCGTTGACCCTGATCTATGTAACCTCTGTGGGGTCTGCGTCCTGACCTGCCCCGCCGATATGGTCCGCGAGAAGCAGGGCCGCATCAAGATCGGCCGCGTCATGTGCCTGGAGTGCGGCCACTGCGTCGCGGTCTGCCCTCGCGGGGCCATCTCTGTCGAGGAGCCGCCCCGCGACGATGACTTCGCCGAACCGGAGGCGCCGCTTATCCCGCCCGAGATGCTCCGCCGCTTGCTCGTCTCCCGCCGCAGCGTCCGCCGCTACCTCTCCCGTCCGGTACGCCGCCAAGACCTTGAGCAGATGCTGGACGCCGCCCGCTGGACCCCTACCGCCGCCAACTGCCAGTGCCAGAGTTTCACCATTATCACCGACCCCGAGAAGCGGGAGGCCCTGGCCGCCCGCATTGTGCAGTTCTACCGCGCCTACAACGAGGCGCTCCAGGACCGCGAGCACTGCGCCGAGCGCCTCGCCGCGCTGGGGCTCGATCCTGCCTTCGCTCTGCACCCGCATATGCAGGCCGCCGTCCCTGCCTTCCTAAGAAACACCGACGCCGGCCGCGACCGGCTCTTTTTCCAGGCTCCGGCGGTGATCCTGGTCCACGCCGACACCGGCGCGGTCCTGCCGGAGGCCGCCTGTGCCTTCGCCACCCTGATCCTGGTGCTGATGGCCGAGACCCTGGGCCTGGGCACCTGCATTACTGCCTACGCCTCCGAGGCCTTGCGCGCCTTGCCCGACTTGCGGGCAGACCTGGGCTTGCCGACGTCCCATCAGGTATACTATGTGCTGACAGTAGGCTACCCGGGCGAAGAGTTCCGCCTGATCCCTCCGCGGCGCCCGGCGCAGGTGAATTGGCTGTAGGCTTCCCGCCGCCTAGGGCAGGCATCCCTGCCTCCGCGTGGGGCAGGCATCCTTGCCTGCCATGTTCCGCGTAGGGCAGGCATCCTTGCCTGCTTCGGGGTGGCCTCCATACGGACGCAGGCTGGAAGCCTGCGCCACGCGGGGACGCAGGCTAGGAAGCCTGCGCCACGCGGCACCCGCAGGCTGGAAGCCTGCGCCACGCGCACGCGGGCTCGAAGCATGATCCTACCGCCCGTCCAAGGCAAAGCCTCCCTCAAGGAGACTCACATGACCTCTCGGGAAATCATTCGCCGGGTATTGGAACGCGATCATCCGCCTCGCATTGGCCTGGCCTTCGACGAATTCGAAGGGCAACCTCGAATCAACGACCTAGCGGGCACAGGCCCCGCGCCCGATCCGGAAGCGGCAGGGCACGACTGGCAGCCTGATGGCGCCGGCGGCGAGGTGCGTCGCGATGAGTGGGGCCTGCTCTGGCGCCGCCTTCCCGGTCGCACTACCCAGGGCGAAGTCATTGAGCCGCCCCTCAAGACCTGGGCCGACCTAGACACCTACCGCCTCCCTTCGCTGGACGACCCCGCCCGCTACGAAAAATGCGCCCAGGTGCGCGAAGAGCATCCCGACCAGTACCTGCTGGGGCATATCGTCGGCTGCGCCTTCAACATGGCCCGCTACCTGCGCCGCCTGGAGCAGTACCTTCTCGACTGCGCCGCCGAGCCGGAGCAGGTCAAGCGCCTCAACCGCCTGGTCAACGACCTGGCCTGCCGGCAGATTGACCTCTACGCTCAGGCCGGCGCCGACGGGGTGATGTTCTGCGAAGATTGGGGTACCGAAGATCGCCTCCTGGTCAGCCCCCGCATGTGGGACGAGATCTTCCGCCCCGACTTCGAGCGCCTCCTCAATCACGCTCACCGCCAGGGCCTCACCGTCTGGATGCACTCCTGCGGCTACATCAAAGACATTATCCCCCGCCTCGCCGACCTGGGCATGGATGTTCTCCAACTCGACCAGCCTGAACTGAGCGGCCTGGAGTTCCTCGCTGCCTATGGCGACCGGCTCACCTACTGGTGCCCGGTGGACATTCAGAAGGTGCTCCCCACCGGCGACAGGAACTTGATCCAGTCGCGAGCGCGGGAGATGATCCGGCTGCTCGGCGGGCGCGGCGGCGGGTTTATCGGTGGCATGTATGGCGACCCCCAGTCCATCGGGGTTGATCCCCTCTGGCAGCACTGGGCCTATGAGGTCTTTGTCGCGGAGGGAAAGTACGGGTAGAGCCGCACCACTGCACGTGCTCAGGGGCAAGGCGCAGAACCCTCGCCTGCGCCCAGCCGCCCGCGTCTTGGGTCCCAACCTAACGCCGAGGGGGGAGCGCGGGGCCGCGTTGCCGGGCGTCCCTAGTCCTTGGCCTGCCGGGGTGTAACTACGTCCTAACTAGCGCGAAAGGGCTTGTCTTATGCGAACCGCTACCCAGCCCAATCCTCTCCTCGTCGCCGAGGAGATCTCCCGCGTTGTGGCGCAGGTCCGTGAGCGTGACCTCACCACTCTGGGCAACGCTATTCTGGCGGCCCGCCGCGTCTTTGTCTGCGGCGCCGGGCGCAGCCTGCTCATGATGAAAGCCTTCGCCATGCGCCTGATGCACCTGGGCCTCTCCTCCTACGTGGTCGGCGAGACCATCACCCCCGCTATCGGCCCCGGCGACCTGCTCATCGCCGGCTCCGGTTCCGGCCAGACCCGCATGACCCTGGCGATGGTGGAGGCCGCCCACGTCCGCGGCGCCCGCACCGCCGCCATCACCGCTCATCCCGACTCCGTTATTGCCCGCCAGTGTGACCTCGTGGTGGAGATCCCCGCGCGCATCGTAGGTATTGCCGGCCAGGCGGTCAGCATCCAGCCGCCCGGTTCGCTCTTCGAGCAGGCCCTCCTGGTGGTCGCCGACGGCCTGATCCTGTGGTTGATGGACAGACTGGGGGCCACCTACGAGCAAATCCGCGCCCGGCACACCAAACTGGAGTAAGCCCAGGGCCGCCGGCGCCAGCGCACCCGTCCTGCCGACTCTGCGTCCCCGCGTGGCGCAGGCTTCCAGCCTGCGTCTCCGCGTAGCGCAGGTTTCCAGCCTGCGTCCGCCTGGAGGCCATCCCCGGGGCAGGCAGGGATGCCTGCCCTACGCGCTGGCTGCCGCATGGCGCAGACTTCCAGCCGGCGGTATCGCGTGGCGCAGGCTTCCTAGCCTGCGTGCCCGCGTGGCGCAGGCTTCCAGCCTGCCTCCGCACCCAGCGGAGGCCAT
>CALFVE010000230.1 GCA_937928475.1 uncultured bacterium
TCCTCGCCGAGGAGGACCGGCCGGTGCCGCTGGCGGAGATGGCACTGCGGGCGCGCGAATCCTTCGAGCGCGCCGTTGCGGTAGGACCGGCGGGGCCGGCGGCAACCTCGCAGTCTCAGAACGCGCAGAATCTGCAGCGCCAGGCCGGCCTGGGCGCTACCAACACATACCTGGACACCGAAGGCCGAATTCAGCGCATCGCCAACATCCAGAACGTGGGGCAGCGAGGCTTTGTGCAGCGGGGCAATCGGTGGGAGGATACGCGCTACCAGCCGGAGATGAAGATCGCGCTCAAGGTGCAGGCCTACTCCGAGGCCTACTTTCAACTGAGCCGCCACTTCCCGGCGCTCAACTCGCAACTGGGGCTGGGCGATCACTTGCTAGTGATCTTGAACGGCCAGGCCGTGGAAATCGGCGAGGAGGGGAAGACCGAACTCAGCGAGGCGGAACTGAAGGCGCTGGCGGCGGGCAATCCGCCGACGGACGCCGTGGGGCAGCGTGGACGTGGGGGTGGAACCGTGGCATCCCTGGCGACGCTCGGTCTGCTTACGATGGGAGCGATGATGCGTGGGTCGCGGAGGCGGCAGAAGCCTGCGGAGCCACCTGCCGGCTAGGCCGGCGGATTCCTCCACCTCCTCGAAGTGAGACGCAGGATCGCAGGGCCAACCTCTTCCGTTCCTCTATTTGCCGACCCTCAGGGGCGGCCTGACGGGCTTCCCGGGAGGCGCCGTCGCGTCAACCGCGTGGCTGCCTGGCGGCGCGCCTGCCCTGGTTTTCCTGTTCAGTGCCGCCCCTGCATTACCTCGCCAACCTCCTCCGCACTCAAGGCCCGGCGGTAGATCCGCATCTCGTCCATCAGCCCCACGAAGCGGTTCCAGCCCTCGCTGTCAGCACCCAGGCGCAGGGGCAGGTCGGTGGGGGTGAGTGAAGCCCGAACGTCAGCTCTCTCCGCGATCTGCCGTCCGTTCAGGTATACGCGTAGCACCCCGTCGCCCAGGGTGACTGCCAGGTGACTCCATTGGCCCTCGGGAAGTGTGTCACTGAGCATGACCCCTACTGGCCGGCTCACCACGCGAATGTTGTTGGCGGGGTGAGTGTCCAACATGTATCCGGCCGAGCCTCCCGCCGGCCCCTTGTCAATGATCCGCATCGAGCCCAGTGCCTTGGGCATCACCCAAACTGCGAGAGTCATGGTTTCGGTAAAGTTCAGGCCTGGCGTGGGCGCGATGTCCACAAATCCCGCGCCGGTGAACTCCAGCGCTCGGCCGATCTTGCCCTCCACTTGCCGCAGCGGCACCGTCATCAGCCCGGCGTGGCCGTGGCCCGAGGCGTCCAGGACCCAGTTACCTTGCACTGTCTCAAAGTCCCAATGACCCGCCAGGTTGGGATCAGCCACTACGCGAGCGGGCCTGGCCGGCAGGTCGGGCAGGACCAGGCGCCCAAACTCGTCCGGCAGATGGAAGGCCGCTCGGGATAGCGGCGCCCAGGTGGAGGTCTCGGCGAAGGGTTTCTCGTTGCGGCAGACGTTGAGCCGCCATTCCTCCCCCGCATAGGGGCCCTCGGCCGCCAGCGACGAGAAGGGTATTGCCATTTCCAGAATCCAGCGGTTGCTGCGTCGGGAGGTGGCTGCCTGCCACTCGACATTCAGGCGCAGGTCGTCGCGCTCGGCGGTCCAGCCGCGGGAGTCCATCATCGCCCCCAGCGCGTTGACGGCGAAGTGCCAGGGTGGGCTGCCGGGCGGCTGCACGAAGACCTCGACCGAGTCGTCCTGATATACGTTGCGGTCCCGGGACTCTAGCCCGGCCTTGTGTTCCACCATCAGCGCCGCCATCTGCGCTTCCCAGCACACGATTCCGAGGTACAGAGCACGGGCATCGCAGCCCAGGTAGACGTCCGTCTGCTGCCGGGCTGGGCGGTCGGTGCCCAGCAAGAAGAACGGTCCCAGGGACCTCGCCTGCTGCCAAACCGGCTCGGAGAGGTCACCGTCAATTGTGGGTGCCTTCGCGAACCTCGTCACCGGCGCGTCGGGGCTTGCGGGGCGCGAGAGGCTTGCCACCGGCGCGGGGGCTGAGGGGCATCGGGCTCCTCCGGAGGCTGCCAGAGTTGCTCCTCGCTGAGCGGTTTCCCGATCCAGCGCTTGCTGTCGGGGGAGAGGTGCTTAGGTGCGTCATTGGGCGCGGCGGTGATCTCGTAAGTGCGAGGCGTGGTGCCCGCGCGCGTTACCAGATAGGTCTTGCCCGGCTCGGTGGGGAACTCCAGCACCGCCTCAGCCGAGGTCACAACCGGCTTGTTCTCGCAGGTTACGACCGCCGGTCCTCCGAAGGGATTGACCACGCGGGCCTTCTCTCCCCGTTGGCTGAGCAGGGAAAATGCCACCACCTTTCCGTGTTCCGCACGCGCAGTTACCTCGAACCCGCCCATAGCCAGCAGGCGAAAGTCAGCGCTCCAGGCCTGGGGCAGCGCTGGGCAGAGCCGAATCAGCCCCTCCCAGGACTGGAGAAGCATCTCGCCAATCGCCGTCGCCATGGTTCCGCTGCCCTCGAGGTAGGGATGGATGGCCGGCTTGCGCGGGTAGTAGTCCTGAAGGCCGGAGGGATGATCCTGGTAGTACTCCGCGTGGGAGGGCAAGAGTTGCTGCAAACCCATGTGCTGCGGCGGCGCGCCTTCGGGCACCGGTTCGGCCAGGCCGAGGCGGGCGGCGCAGATGCTGTCGGTGGTCCAGCCGTAGGTATTCACCCGGAGCCGCGCCTGGAAGGTCTTCACGCCGAGGTCGTACTCTGGGGAACCCAAGGTAATGAGCGGAAAGACTCCGATGGGGAAGAGTTCGGGGTTCTCGGCGTTGCTGGTGGCGACTTGCTCGTCGGAGCGCGGCTCGTAGGGCAAGATAGCGCCGTTGACCGGGTTGACCGGGTAGGGCGCCAGGTGCTCCAGGCGCTCCTGCCAGATAGGGCGCAGGTCGGCGTCTGTCCCCAGTTTCTCGCTTACCTTGATAATGACCGGGAAGAGGTAGCGGATCGCCGCCAGGTCGGTGGCCGGATTCTTGACACTCCAGTAGGTCTCATGGGCATTGGAGGGATAGAGGTTGTACCGGCCTTGGTCATCCTTCTCCAGGTAGTTGACGAGAAAGGCGACGACCTCTTTCATGAGCGGATAGGCCCGCTCGCGGAGGAAGGCGGTATCGCCGGTGTACAGGTAGTGCCACCAGAACTGCATGGCGATCTCTGCGGAGGAAGATAGGATCAGGTTGGCGTGAGCGACGTGCTTGGGGGTGGGCAAGCGTGGATGTACCCCTCGCGCTTTCTCCCAAACGCCCATCGCCCCATTGAAGGGAATCGTTTCCTGGTACTGGGCACCGTCAGTCTCCCAGGTCTCTTTCGTCCACTCCTTGACGCGGGGGAGCATCTTCCAGTACATGTCCACATACGGTTGGTGCAGTTCCAGGTGATTGGCGGCGAAGAGTGGCCAGTAGGTCTCCTGGGTGTTCCAGTGCCAGTAGGCCGGGCCCCACTCGCGCTCATCGCGGTTATCGGTCCACAGGCCTCCGTTGAACTTGGGGGGAACCTCGCCGCGGGAGCCCGCGCCCATGGCGTAGATGTGCATGTACCACAGGTTGGCCAGGTAGTCGGCGACACCGTCGTCCGAGGTCAGCCTGATGAACGAGTTATCCCAGAACCTCGCCCACCAGTCGGCGTGGGCTTTGCGCACCGCCTCCAGACCCCGCGCCCGCAAGGCGGCCAGGCGCTCCTGGGCCTGAGCCGCCACATCCGCCTCCGGATCGCGGGTCTGCGCCAACGCCAGCCACAAGGTGAAACGGGGCCCCTGGATTCTCAGCCGCGAGGTCTTGACCTGGAGGCTGGTCTGCTCCAGGCTCGCCGGCGCGCCCTCTACGGCCAGCGCCAGGGCGAAGCGGTAGTCCGGCTCGCCCTGCACCTTGAGAGTATCGGTGACGACTGCGACCCCCGCCGTCGCTGTGTGCTCGGCCGCTGGGCGCCAGGTCTCCAGTTCCACCAGGCCCTGCCCGCCGGTTTGCCGCGTGTCCTCATAGCGCGCCACCAAGGCGTCGCTATCGGCGGGAATGAAGCACTGGGCGGCAACCTTGCCCGCGTCGCTGGAGATTTCGGTGAAAAGCGTCGCCTCATAGAGGGAGAGCCGCTGGCGGTAGGTCTTCATTCCCGCCAGCACCGGAGCGACCGAGCGCACCTGCAAGCGGCACAGAGCGCCGCCGTAGACCCCTGAGAGTGGCGTGTTGAGTTGAAACATCAGTCCCTCGGGCTGCCAGACCTGAGCGCCAAGGGTTCCGTTGCCCAGCGGCAGGCCTTCCCAACCCTCGCGAGCCGGGAACTGGTAGACGACATCGTTGTGGGATATGATCCCGCGCATGTCTACCCGGGCCAGTTCGGCCGCAGTGGTGAGGGCGGTGCTCAAGAGGAATACAAGTGCGAGCGGCAAGCGCAAGCAACGCATGACCGACCTCCCGAACGGGATGTAAGTGACGAGTCACCGATTTCTCAGACAAGGCCCAAGACGTCTCTCGGTTTGTTTCGCGCCTGTTCCCTGCCGCGGCGTCAGCAGCCTTTCCACAGGCGCAGGTAATCGCGAGCCACACGTAGGTCCTCCAGCGCCTCCTCGGCCTCGCAGGGCGGCCGGGCCTCGCCTCTGATGGCGGCGACAAAGTTTATGGCCTGCTGGCGCATGGCGTGAATCCAAGGCAACTGGGGAATCACAGTGACCGGCTGGACGCCGTTGCCCGGATCTCGGAACACCTCCACGCGCCCGGGTCGGTTGCTGGCCAGCGGCGCTGGCAGGTCCAGCCGCAGGTACCCGCGCTCAAAGGCCACCAGCGCCGACTCTTGCCAGTCCAAGGTGGTCTGGTAGGGCGACATCTCGATCACGCCGGTAACGCCGCTCTCGCTCTCCGCTACCAACAGTACGCCGGCCCGGTCGGCGTAAACGACGCGGTACGGCTCGCCCAAGAGATGCCGCAACAGATTGACCTGGTGAATGTAGTAGTTGACAAAGGCGAGGTAGGCGCTGAAGGTTTCCTCATCCAGGTCGTCCGGCGGGGGCTCGACCTCCAACTCGGGCAGAGGCTCGTCACTGGTGAGCAGATCGCTGAAGCCGCCGGCCACCCAGTCCCCGGCGGGCATCAAAATCCGCACGTACCTGAGGCTCCCCAGTTCCCCGCTGGCCTGAAGACGCTCGATCTCGGCCTTCGCCCAGATGGTGGCGGGATCGCTGCGCTTGTGGTAGCCCACCATCAGCCAACTACCGCCGGCCCGCAGGGCCTCGAGGACGCGCTCGCCTCCGGCGACGGTACTGGCCAGCGGTTTTTCGATGAAAACGGGCGCTCCCGCCCGCAGGATCTCCGGCAGGAGCATAGCATGACGGCGGAAGGGCTGCGAGGCGACGATGCCGTCGAGTTGCTCCTGGGCCAACATCTCGGCGTGACTGTGATAGATCCGGGGCACGCCGTAGCGCGCCGCCACCCGCTGGCCCAGGCCCGGGCGCAGTTCCGCCAGGGCCACGACTTCGCAGTCCGGGAGAGTAGCGTAGTTCTTGAGGTGGGCGCATTGGCCCATACTGCCCACGCCGACGAAGCCGATCCGTGTTTTCGACATGGCTGAGATTCCTTTCGAGCCGAGGGGTGCAGCCGTCGCCGGCGAGGCCTCTACGGCTTCCGCTCTCCCCCGCCTACGGGCGCAGGCTGGAAGCCTGCGCCACGCACTACCGGCATGCCCTCTTCGGCCGGCCCGTGACCTTCTCCCGCCAAATGGTTTCCAGCAGTCTCTCCAATCCGAAGAAGTAGGCCTTGGGCAGGCCCGCCCGCCGGAAGGCTTTGCCTATCGGCGTGGCGAGGTTGACCGCCCTCCGGTAAGCGGCTCCGGCTTGCTCCCAGCGATCCTCCCGGCCCGCGCAACGTCCCAGTTCCTCCAACATTTCCATCTGCGCTTCCATCTGCCGGCAGATACCGGCGCTGGTCTCCAGGGAGAGCCGCTCCCGCTCGGCCCAGGCCAGCAAGTCCGCGGGCAAAGCGGCCCAAGCCGCGTCCAGGTCGCGCGCGGCTCGCAACACCTGCCGCCGGCATGCCCGCGACTGTCTCACCGGCCGCTCAATCAGGAAACGGTAGTCAAAGTACCGATCCAGTGGCCAGTCGGAGAGGTCCAGCCAGCGGTAGGAGGCCTTGGCCTGGAGCCGCCAGGCCGGGAGCAGACCTGGCACCTCCTTCGCCAGGCGTTTCAGTGGCGCCCAGGGGTCCGCGTCGAGGTCCCAGGCAAGTTCGGCGAAAACGTGCAGGTTCAGCAGTAGCCCCACTACCGTCCCTACCAGCAGATGCTGGGCGCAATCCAGGCCCTGCTCGCGGTAGTACTTGAGGTCGGCCGCCACGACCTCCGGCATCACTGGCAACATGGCCCGAAAGAGAATGTAGTCAGAGTAATATTCGAACAGCAACCACTCGCGCCGCCCGAAGTAATCCAGCACCCGCTCCAGATTCTCCCGGTGCCAGCGATTGCGGGCGCAGGCGGGGTCGTTGAGCGCATGGGCATAGCAGCGCTCCCGGGGCGCGTAGAGTGGCACTAGCGCCGGATGCGGCTTGACCACGCGCGGCGGCTCCAGCGTATCGTGGTAGATGAGATGCGCAGTCTTGGCCTGCGGATCGGCCAGGCACACGCCTTCGGCGACCGCGTTACTCGCCAGGATTGCCTGATCCTGCGGGGGAAGGCCCATGCAACGCGAGCAGTAGCACCAGCCGCCCGCCGGCAGGTCATCGGCCCACAGGTGGTAGACGCGCGCGCCTGGCGCGGCTTTCGCGTACTCGCATGCGTTCCTGCGCACCAGGGCCAGGCCTTCCGGGCTGCCCGGGCACAGGTTGCTGTCCGGCTGGCGAGCGCGGTCGAAGTCGGGCGGTTGCAGAGCGCGAAAGTAGTCGGGGTGGGCCGAGAACTCCTCCCGCGGCAGGAGAGAAGAAAGCCCGTGCCCGCCCAGTTGCAGGGTGATTCCGTAGCGTTCGGCCACTTGGCGGTATTTGTCCCAGTGGCCGGGCGCGCCGTGCACAGATACCTCGTTGAACTGCAAGCGCGCATAGAATTCGCACCACTGGGGCCATTCGGCGGGCGACTGAGAATGGAAGACGCCGCGACGGGAGAAGGCCGGGGTTCGGAGGATCGGCTCCCGGGGGAAGTGTAGCTTCGCTCGCTGGGGGATGATCTCCACTCCTGGCTTCGGCCACAGCACCCCCAGCCAGGCGAGGTAGCCGTAGGCCGCATTGAGCAATCCCTTGGCGTTGTGCGCTGCCAAGAGGAGCCCACGCTGGCCGGGCCAGAGCACATAGCCGTCATGCTGCACCTGGGCCAGCGCCGCGTCGGGGCTCCCGGAGGGCGTCTCCCCAATGACCAAGCGGGTTGGCGACTCCAGATCCGCCACCGGCTGGACGGGCCGCCCGGTGAGGCGCGGGAGGGAATCGGCCAGGACTTCCACAGCCTGACGGGCAGGAGGTTCCAGTTGGGAGCAGTGGCGCAGGACAAGCGGGGTAGGCATGGAGGGCCTCGGAAGAGTCGGGATGAACCAGCGCCGCGAGCGGGGGCATTCTACCCAGGCGCCCGGGCAGCGTCAAGTTGACGCACGGCGGGGGCAGCGTGTTTGACGGGCGGCGCAAACCTGCTAAACTGGAGGCCCGCGCCAGTCCCCTGAAGCGGGTTTGATCACCATGCAGAAGCGCACGGCGGACCTCGGTGTCGCGCCGCTGGGTCCGCTTCTTTTCCGGCTGAGCCTCCCAGCCATCGTCGGCATGCTGGTGATGGCTCTGTACAACATCATTGACACCTTCTGGGTGGCCCGCCTAGGGGAGAAGGCGGTAGCCGCCCTCACCATCGTCTTCCCCTGGCAGATGCTCATCGGTGCCATTGGGGTGGGCACGGGGGTGGGCGTGTCTTCGCTGGTGGCTCGTCGCTTCGGAGAAGGGCGCGGCGAGGGTGCCAACCGCGTGGGGGGGCAAGTCCTGGTGCTGGC
>CALFVE010000231.1 GCA_937928475.1 uncultured bacterium
CTCCCCTCTCCCGAGGCCGCGTCCGCGCGCCGAGGGAGAGGGGCCGGGGGTGAGGCCGGTGGCCGCGCCTCGCTCCCCTCTCCTGCCAGGAGAGGGGCCGGGGGTGAGGCCAGGGCCTCTCCCAGCTGCACGGCCCTCTCCGCCAGGTCCCCCACGTACACCGGCTGCAAGCGGTAGTCCCCGCTCCCCGGCACCACGAATATCGGGAACCGCCGCAGCAGCCAGGCGATATTGTTGATGAGCAGGCCCTCGTCGCCGAAGAGCACGGTCGGCCGCAGGATGGCGTACTCCAGGCCCGACGCGATTAGCGCCTGCTCGACCTCGGCCTTGCCGCGATAGTAGGGAAGCGGCGAATCAAGGGAGGGGTTGGCGATGCTGAGGTGCACGACGCGGCGCACACCGGCCTCCCGCGCCGCTTGGAAAAGCCGGCGGCTGTTCTCGACCGCCCCCTCGAAGGTCAGGGTTCCGCGCGGGAAGCGAATCCAGTAGGTGTTGTAGAGCGCCTCCACCCCACGCAGGCTCTCGGCCAGCGCGGGCGGATCGTCCCAGCGGAAGGGGAAAACCTCCACGAGATCGCCGAAGGGGTGTGGGCGCTGGGGGTGGCCGGTGAGCGTCCGCACCCGCAGGCCGCGGGCCAGCAGCCGCTCCGCAATATGCCGCCCGGTGAACCCCAAGGCGCCGGTAACCAGGCGCAGATCTGAAATGGTCGAGGCCATCGCAAGGCACCTAGCTCCTCATCACCCACGCCGCTGCGCCCAGCAGGACGGCCAAGAATAGGCCGCCCCAGAGCAGACCCCACTTTTCGGCCCGGCTCAAGTGGAAGCGGCCTGCGTAGGCCGCCAGGAATCCTCCCGCGATGAAGGGCAGCAGCGGAATCCCTGGAAGGGCGACTCCCCTCCCCCAGAGGACAAGGGTGGCGGCCAGCGCCAGGCAGACGGGCACGGCGATGAACCAGCCGCCCCGGCGCAGGGGGAAGGCAAAGCGGGCCGCGGCGGTCAGAAACAGCGCCAGGAAGATGAAGTCACCGAGGCCCATGCCCGCCAGCATAGTTAGGCCCTTGGCCCCTTCGGGGCCGGCTGCCGAGCCGGCCGCGGGCAGGCCCACGGAGAGTTTTTCGAACAGCCCCGGGGCCTTTTCCAGAGCCTTGGCGGTGGGACCGACGGCGACCGTGAAGATGTCGGCCAAAATGGCCACTACTCCCACCGGCAGCAAGAGGTTAGGCTCGCGCAGAATCCGGGAGAGCAGCCGCCCGGCCAGCAGGCACAGGAAGATGAAGGCGAGGTTGCCTAGCGGCCCCAGGTAAAGCCGCGCGAGGTCGCCGCGGGCCGCGCCCCAGTCGGCGACCTGCCAGGCGCCCGCGCCCAGCACCGCGGCGAAGACCTCACTCAGGGGACGCAGGCGCAGGCGCGCAACCTGGAGGACCAACAGCACCGACAGCACGGCAAAGCCGACGCTGGCGGCGATGGAGTTTACGTAGTTGAGCAGGGGGCTGCCCAGGTCGATCTGAGGAGTGAGCACCAGCAAGGCATAGAGGGTGCCGGCGGTAAGCCCAAGCCCGTGCAACCTGACCTGGGAAGCCGGCGTGCCCGCGGCGAATCCCTGCGCCTCCGACTCGCTGTCGCTGTGCCTGCCGATGTGCCTGTCGTCCGGCCGGCCCGAGGGCCTGCCGTCCCGATCAGTCACTGTCGGTAACCTCCACCAATTCTCCGCCCTCAATCTCGTGCTTGAGCAGCCGGGTGCAGGGGTCGAAATGCATGATGAGGTGGATCAGGCGCTGGCACTTCTCGCCGAGGATTTCCTTCTGCAAAAGGTAGCCGCTGATTTCCGGCTCCTCGCCGTGGTCGCCGGCGACCATCTCATACTGTTCCTGCAGGGCGTGGGCCTTCTCGACGCGGGTGCTGATCTCTTCGCCGCAGTGCTTGCAGCGCACCGTGATCATCAGCGCGGGAGCGGTGCCGTTGCTGTCAAGGCAGCGGGAGCCGAGCACCACCTCGCGCAGTTTCTCAAATAGGCCCGGCATGGCATGCCTCCGGTCCGCGCCTTGCGAGCCGCAGACCGACGCAATTGTATTCCCGCCTCGGCAGCAGTGTCAAGGTGCAGGGAGGCCCCAGCCAGAATGCTCGCTGGCGCCGTCGCCCAGAAGGCCGCGCCCTCACCGACGCAGCACCAGCGGGCAGATCGCCTGGGCCGAAGCGCCGTCCGGGGCGCGCGCGCTCACGCAAACCAGGTATAAGCCGGCGGGCACCAGGTTGCCCGCCTGGTTGCGCCCATTCCAGCGCAGGTTCCTGACGCCTGCTTCCTGCCGGCCCGCGGGGATCTCGGCGATGATGCGCCCGGCCAGGTTGAGGACGGTTGCCTGCACCTCCGCCTCGCCGCCGAGCGTGTAAGTTACCACTGCGGCGTTGCCCATCTGCTGGGCAACCACGCTGGTTAGCGCAAGACTGGCGCCGCTGCTGCCGGTCACGGTGGGGCCATTCATCTTGCCGGTTGCGGGCAGCCGAGCCGTCGCGCCCCACTGATCCTGGGCCTGGAAGGCATAGTGGTGCACGCCCACCTCCGTGCAGAAAACCTTACGGTAGTAGGGAACGCCGTGTTGGTAGTCGGTGGAAGTGCCCTCCTTGTACATCCCCGCCTCCCAGGGGTCGCCGTCGGGGTCGCTGGGTTCCCAGAACAGCGTATCTACAGAGGCCGGCGGGTCGCCGTCGGGGTCCGCATACTTCACGCGGAAGACGACATCCTCGTAAAGCACTTGGCTGTGAGGTTCGAGCCCGTCGGAGACATAGCCCGCCCGGCCATCCCAGGTGAGAACCGGTAATCTGTTCACTACTGGGCCCGGGATCTTGCCCGTCTCGCTGGGAGGGAGGCGCACAGTCCACGTGTCGGCCCGCGTCTCGATGGCGTAGCAGTACTGACCGTGAGCGTCTAACGAGAGGGACTTAGCGAAGACTACGCCCGCGCTCCAGGAACTGCCCGCTGCGGTCATCGTGAAGGGACTCCCACCGACGGGGCTGCCATTGGGCTTCCACAAGTACAGCCGCACCCAGGAGGGCGCTTTGTTGCCGTAGTGCCGATAGCGCACCTTGAAGGTGAAGTTGCTGCCGGGCGGTGCCTGGTCGGGTTGTACCCCGTCGGAGGTGTAGCCCGATCCTCCGGGCCAGTACAGCAAGGGCGGCTGATGGTCGGACTTGGAGGCCTGCGCTGTATTGGCGTAGCGCCCCATGTTCACGCGGCCGCCGTTGGGGGCAGGCTCCTTGCTGTAAGGCGAACCAGGATCGCCGGCATTGATGCAGGGGCTGGTCACGGTGTCCTTCACCCAGGTCTTGGTGGCCGGATCGGAGCGGCCGTATTGGGACTTGAGGTGGTAGTCGCCGGTGGCACCGCTGGCAAAGAGGGGATTGGCCCGGATGTTGCCGTTCAGCCCGGTCCGGTCGGCCATGTTGCGGTAGTCGCCGCCCTCGTTATTGTAGACATCACAGAACCTCACCACCGGGGCGTCCGGGTAGGCGAAGATGCCTCCGCCGGGACCGTTGAAGGCGATGATGCAGTTGCGGATGGTGGCGCCGGAGCTGGCAAAGATGCCTGCGCCTTCGCCGCCCGTGTTGGTGCACTGGTTGCCCA
>CALFVE010000232.1 GCA_937928475.1 uncultured bacterium
CCCGGTCTTGCGCACCGAAGCAGCGATGGTTGCCACATCCAGGGGGATCAGCGTCCGGGGATCCACTACCTCCACGCTGATTCCCTCCTCGGCCAAGGCCTCGGCAGCGGCCATCGCCCGGTAATACATGTAACTATACGCCACTACCGTCACGTCGGTTCCCTCGCGGGCTACCTTGGCTACTCCTAGAGGGACCGTGTACTCCTCGGTCGGCACCTCGCCGCGCTCCAGGTAGGTGAGTTGGTGCTCGATGAAGATAATTGGGTTATCGTCGCGGATGGCCGTCTTGAGCAGGCCCTTGGTATCGTACGGCGTCGCCGGGGCCACTACCTTCAGGCCCGGCATCATGGTTACCACCGCTTCCAGGCTCTGTGAGTGCTGACCGGCGTAGCCTTTGCCGCCTCCGATGGTGGTGCGGATGACCAGAGGAAGTTTGGCCTTGCCGCCGAACATGTACCGGTTCTTGGCGATCTGGTTGCCGACTTGGTCCATCGCCATGAGGATGAAGTCAATGTACATGATCTCGGCGACCGGACGCAGGCCGGCCATGGCCGCGCCGCAGGCGGTGCCGCAGATGGCCGCCTCCGAAATGGCAGTGTTGAAGACCCGCTCTCGTCCGAAGATCTCCAAGAGGCCGCGGGTCGCCCCGAAGGCCCCGCCGTAATCGGCCACGTCCTCACCGTAGACAATGACGCGCCGGTCGCGAAGCATTTCCTCAATGAGTGCCTCGACGACGGCGTGACGCTGGAGAATCGTGGTGGTGCGCCGCGGCTTGGGCAGCTCTCCGGCCAAAGCCTCCGGCGGCGTTGCCCACTGGGGATCCAAGTCCTCACTGCTTGTGTCCGCGAAGAGGCCCTCGGAGATACTCGCCGGATCGGGATCGGTCGCCTGCGCGGCGAAAAGCGTAGCGCGATCAATGCGGTCCGCCGCTAGGTCCCGGTGCACGCGAATCTTATCTTCCGTGGCCAGCCCGGTGGCCAGCAACTGGCTCTCTAAGCGGTCTATCGGGTCCTCGGCCCGCCAGGCCCGCTCCTCTTCTTTGCTGCGATAGGTAGTGCGGTCGTCGGAGAGCGAGTGCCCCAGGTAGCGATAGGTGACGCATTCCAGCAGCACCGGCCCGTGCCCGTTGCGGCAAATCTCAGCAGCGCGGCTCACCGCATCCCGCACGGCCAGAGCGTCCATGCCGTTGACGACCTCGGCGTGCATACTGTCAAAGTCATAGCCCGCCCCACGTCGGGCCAGGTGGTCAATGCCGGTGACCTCGCCCACCTGCTGGCCGGTCATCCCGTACTGGTTGTTCTCCACCAGGTAGATAACCGGGCACCCGCGCGGAAATTGGGCCATACAGGCGAAGTTGTAGGCTTCGTGCGCGATGCCGTTGTTGGCGGCGCCGTCTCCGACCAGGCAGAGGCAGATCCGCCCGTTGCCCAGTTTGTCGCAGGCCATGGCCGCCCCGGTGGCGATGGCATAAGAGCCGCCGACAATGGCGTTAGCACCTAGGTGGCCCATGTTGAAGTCGGCGATGTGCATTCCCCCACCACGGCCGCGACAGTAGCCCTCTTCCTTGCCGAACAGTTCGGCCATGGCGCGGTTGAGATGCATCTGCAGGGCGCAGTCGAGTAAGCCCGGGCGGTCATCCAGGTCCACCTCAGTGCCGATGAACTCGGCCAGCTGCTCATTGCTGGCGCTGCGCAGCCAGTAGAAGCCTTTGGCGACCGCGTGGCCGTGGCCGCGATGGGTGCTGGTGATCAGGTCATCAGGACGGATCGCCGACATGGCGCCGACGGCTACCCCTTCCTGGCCGATAGACAGATGGGTGGCGCCCACGAACTTGTAGCCAGGCAGCCCCTCGTACCTGCCGTCTTTGAGGCGGACAATCATCTCCTCGAAGAAGCGAATGTAGAGCATGCAGTCGAACATGCTCCAGGCTTCCTCGGGGGTGAGACCACGGGCCAGTTCCGCGGCCAGATCGCCGCGGTACTGGAAGGTCTTGACCGGCGTGAAGGTCAACTCACCGGGCTGGAAGGTCGGAAAGACATCAATATGCTTGGGCACAGGTCACACTCCGCAGCATCGGTCGGCCACCGGCACCCTCCCCCACCCCAACCGCCCGCTCGGGGCCAGCGGCCCCTCCAGGTGGCTGAGAGCCGCTACAGTCTATCACAACCACCCGACTGGCGGCAAGGACCGCGGTCAGCGCGGTAGCCGGTCATCCGGCTTTGCCGCCGGCCTCGCTAGCCATGCTCGCTCGCCAGCCTTCCTTCAGGAGGGGAGACAGGCAGAACCACGTCGGGGACCCGACGGCGGTGTGGCCCCTGCTCCCTGCCCGGGGACTGGAATCCGGCGACTGCATTTCGTCAAAGGCCGGCGGCGCGAACCGCGACGAAGGTGACCAAACTCACGCCCGCCTGGAGCGTCAGCAGCAGGCCGGGGTCGGCCAGCCAGGTGCTAGTTTCGGGGCTGCGCGCGGCGGCCATCAAGGGCGCGCCCAGGAACACGCCCAGCAGGCCCCCGGCCAACAGGGCCAGCGTGGCCCGAAAGAAGGCGGGGAGCACGGCAGGCACCAAGTGCCGCGAGAGCCAACCCAGTAGAGCACCCAGCAGGAGACTAGTCGCGAACACGATCAGCATCGCCTGGCGTCCAGAGAGTCCGGGCGCT
>CALFVE010000233.1 GCA_937928475.1 uncultured bacterium
GAGGAGGCATACGCCGAGTTAGCGGTCAAATGCCTCGAGCACGCCCACCGCCTGATCGCAGAACCGCAGGAGGATACGCGGAACACTGCGCCCGGCTGGCTGACCATCGTGGACCTGTACTTCATCGAGAAATGGCTGGGCAAGAGCCCGGCTTACACTGAGGAACATCGCAAGCAGATTCGCGAGATCTGTCTGCGAGCGGCGCCCCGCTTCCCTGCCGAGGCGGTGGAATACGGCGCCTTCAACCGCGCCTTCCACGGGGCGATTGCCGGCGAGGCGCTGCTGCTTCTTATCCCCGACGCGCCGGGCGCCGCCGAATGGCGCGAGTTCAAGGAGAAGGTCTGGAACTATTGGTGGCAGTTCCGGGACAACGACGAGAGCACTGATCACTACAATGCGCTCTGGTTCCGTTATCTGCTGCAGTGGGTGGAGATGCGCGACTTCGAGCAGGAGTTCTGGGCCGACCCCGGCGTCAAGCGCATGATGGAGCGGTATCTGTACCAGGTCTTCCCCATGGGCGCGTTCCCGCACTACTCCGACAGCACGGGCTGGAACGTCTCCTGGGGCCACTGGATCTACATCTTTGAGGCATGCGCCGCTCACTACCAGGATGGGCGCTACAAGTGGGCGGCGCATCGGCTCTATGACTACGGCGTGAACCGCATCGAGAAGATAACCAGTTGGGGATACACCGGGGAAGAGGCCGGCTGGTCACTGCTCAAGGCGTACCTGGTTGCGGACGACACCGTCGCCGAGAAGCCGCGCGAGCACGAGGTAGCCACGCTCGTGCGGCGCAAGATTACTCAGCGCACCGAGGAGGAGCGTAAGGCCACGCGGCAGTTTTTTGATCTCCACCCGGAGATGATGCCCGACAAGTTGGCCTTCAGCAGTGGGAGCGACCCCGATGCCCTGACACTGCTGGTGGACGTGGCGGATAACGCGGGCCACAGCCACAACCGTCGGCCCCATCTCATCGCCCTGGCCGATCACCAGTCGGTGTTGCTAATGTCGCTGGGGTACATGGAACGTCGCCCCGAAGACCACAACATCCCTCTGCTGGCCGACTACGAGGGCTACCCCTACGACAATACCCCGTACCACATGAAAAGCAGCAATAATCTGGTCAGGGAAGTCCAGGCGCTGGACCTAGGGGCGGCGGGTTACGGGCTGGTGCGGATCGAGAACTACCTGGGCTATCCGGCCACGCTGACGCGGGAGATCGTGTTCGTGAAAAACGCCGGCGTGGTAGTCAAAGACACTCTCCGCCTGGGCCTGGACCTGAAGGTACGCTGGAGCCCGCTGTACCGCGTGCGCAATGTGGGGCCGGACTTCGGCGACAACTGGATCAATACCTACCTTGGCGAATGGGTACCACTCCGGGGCTTGGGCAACAACGCGCCGGTTCTCACTCGCTGGCGTAATAGCCCCCGCGACCTGCTCATCTACTTCTTGCCCGATCCCCAGGGCACCTTGGAATTGGTGGACGAGCGGAAGAACGATCCCACGCTGCCCCTACCCTTGCGAGTGCAGTACACGCTGCGGCAGGACCTGCGGGCGCAGGCTCCGGTCGCGGGCACCAGTCTGCTCTTGCCGCACACGCCCGGCTCCGCCGCCTCGCTGGCTGGGCAGGTGCGGGTGCTGCTGAACGAGCCGGCGCGCACGGTGTTTGAGTTTGCCGATGAGAGGGGCGTCAAGTACGTGATAGTGCTGAACAGCACGGGCCAGGCGCTGAAGGCCGGAGGCCTGACCACCGACGCGCAGGCGGCCTGCATTCAGCACGTGGGGGGCAAGGTGCAAGCGGTGGCGATGCACGGTGGTCGGCAGCTGCTCTTTGCCGGGACTGACCTCGCCAAGCAAGCCCCGGCGCCGAAGGTTAACCTGGTGCCGGCGGGCTAGCCAGCAACGCCGGAGCCTTGCGCGGGGCCTCTGCCTCTCCAGGCAGGCCGTCCGGTCTGCCCCCACCTATTCACACCGCCGGTGATGTTCTTTGCCGACGGCCAGGCCAAGCCGCTACTGTCATTTGCTCCCGCGAGTCCCGCCGACGAGATGGCAATCGCAATAGACATGGCTGCCGACGACTACTACCAGACACAGGCCGTGCAGTTGCAGGCGCCCGCCTTTCGGGGGTTATGCCGGTCGCGCGTGGATGACAGGCCTCTGCGAGTTCCCATCCGGTTCGGGTTTTCGCTTCTTGCGCCCCCGAATCTGTCGCCGTTCGCGTCGCGGTAGAGAGGCTGTGGTTGCTCCCCGGAGGGGAGCGCAGTTGCCGGAGCCAGGCTGAGTGGTTGGCACCCGGCGACCCAGGAGAAGGGACGCGCCCCCCGCCCAGCGGGGCCCGCGGTTTGGACAAGCTAGTTGACAGAAGAGCGTGCAGGAGTTATATGTAACCGAGGAGAACTGGGCGGAGGCTGGGATGTCGTCGCGCGAGCGCTTCTGGAGGCTGGGCCGACCAAAACCGGCAATGATCCACCAGACGCGGGTGGATTCTGCAAGCGCCGACCCTCCACGCGCAAGCCGTGCGTTGCGGGCGGCCGGATCGCACCATCACTTGTGAGGGAGGTGGCTTCCATGCCACGCGGACGCAAGGGCTTTACGCTGATTGAGCTGCTGGTGGTGATTGCCATAATCGCCATTCTAGCGGCAATCCTGTTCCCGGTCTTCGCCCGGGCGCGGGCTAAGGCTCAGCAGAATGCCTGTCTCAGCAACATCAAGCAGCTCACGCTGGGCCTGAAGATGTACATGTCGGACTTTGACGGGAGGTTCCCCTACGCCTTTCCGTACACGTGGTACCGGGGGCAGTGGAAGATCCAGCTCGGGCCATACGTCCGGAACGGCCAGTTGTTCGTTTGCCCGGCGGACCAGGTCGGGGAGAACAACACCGCCGCTGACAGGATGGGCAGCGAGGACCCAGAGAACTGGCAAAGCAGCTACGGCTATAACGAGACTGTTGCTAAAGTGACCTCCCCTCAAGAGGAGAGGGTACGTCGCGGGTTTGCAAACCACCCGTTTACGTCTGACCACTATTCGATTTTCGCGTCTGCCTGCCGGAATCA
>CALFVE010000234.1 GCA_937928475.1 uncultured bacterium
GGTGCCCCCGAGGCTGAGAACGTACCGGGGGCTGATCGGGGCCAAGTCGGCCTACAGCAGCGGCAAGGGTAGCCTCGAAGAGTGGGCCGCTGCGGCAAAGGGGGCTGGGCTGGACTTCGTGGTCTTCCTGGAGGACCTCGATCGGCTTACCCCGGCCAAGTTTGAGGACCTCAAGCGCGACTGCCAGCGACTTTCCGACGACCGGCTCCTCCTGCTGGCCGGATTCAACGCGATGAACAATATCGGCAATCACATGTTCTTCTACGGCCCCGATCCTCCCTGGCCGCCCGATCTGGTGCTGACCGGGCCCGACAAGAAGACGATCTACATCCAGGAGGAGGATGGGCAGGGCAACTGGACCGGCCGCCTCACCCCCCTTCTGATGTGGATACTGCGCCAGTACCATGTGCGAGGCCAGGTCGGGTACTACAATTTCAAGGGCAGTCCCACCGGCATGAGAATGCACGACCTGCGCGCCTACGCCATGGCCGCCGTCCGTTACTACCGGGACGGCCAACTGGTCGAGGATGTGACCGACGACTACCTGACCACCGCACAGTGCACCATCCCACCCACCCCGGCTACAGTCAACGAGGTGACCTCTCCGGAGGAACTGGTGCGAGAAGCGAACAGCGGCCATGCTCTCATGTATGGGCAGGCGGAATCGCTGGACCGCTTCGCGGAGACCGGCCTGTTCTACTCCGCGCTGCGCTGGGCGCACCAGTACGACAGCCTCCCGGTGTTCACCTCGGACGGGCCGATGATCCACGCCTGGGCCGGCTGCTATCGGGTCTGGACCTACGGCGGGGAGGAGTTCGTAACCGGCAAGGCGGTGATGCCGGCACCGCTCTCGGTGCAGGCCGACAAGGGACTGAAGGAGATTCGCATTTACAACGGACGCGACTTGTACCGGCGCTTCCTGTTCAAGGGAGAGAAGGAGTACAACCAGACCCTAGTCTTGGACGGCACCATCCAGAAGGACCTGGTGCTGATCGTGGACGACCAGGCGGGGGGGCGGGCGGTCAGTTTCGCGCGTCGCAACTGGTGCGACAGCGGCGGGTTTGTCTCCTTCTGCAGCGATCACGTGAACGACGGGCGCATGTATCTCGCGCACGGCCCTTACCACTATAACTTCAGCGAGGTCCCCTCGCTGCCGGCGGACGTGTCCGGCTTCACCTGGGACGGAGGACCGACCGGGGTGATGCCCATCACCGGCAATCAAGTCACGCTCCCCGTGGTGGAGGCTGCCGAAGGTCGAGAGGACGCTTCCCGGATGGACCAGATCCCGGCCCTGGAGTTCACCGACCACGGCGCGGTCGCCGTGCAGACTCAGCGGCGAGAACTCTACGACGACCGCGTGCTGCGCATCGTCAACCCCTGGCATACCTACGGCCCCCTGGACGGCCCCTCTCGCCTGTTCACCAACACGCAGCGCTGGCGCCTCTGGATGACTCCCACGGTGGGAGTGCCGGAGACCTACTGGGCCGCCCCCCGCGTCCCCGCCGGCGTGCAGCCGACCCTGTTCCGCAACACGATGACCTTTGTGCGGGACGCTACCATCCAGTCCCTGCGGCTGGGCTACATCAGCCGGCGGCAAGTGCCCGGCTTCCTGGTAGTGAGCACTCCTGACGGCCTTCAGACACTGGACTTCGAGCGGGAGCGGGCCCCGGCGCTGGCGCTCAAGCACGGTGCCTGGCTCGGCTTCTACACCCCAGGCCTGGGCAACGCGGAACTCCTCTTCAATCGTGGCGGCGACCTGACCCTCACCCTCCGAGGGCCCCTAGAGTTCCGGCCCGATCCGGAGCAACTGAACGTCAAGGCGGGCGAGCAGTATGACTACGAGTTTGCCAGTTATGGGTTCCCCCTGGACGTGCCGGTGCGGAGCGTCGAGGATTTGCAGAAGTACGTAGCCTACCTGGCCGAGCCGACGGGCCTTCAGGTTCTCCGAGGCCACCGGGTGGACTCGCCTGGGCTACTGGAAATCGCTCCGGATAACTACGCGGTCGAACTTGCCTTGCCTCGGCCGGCCGAGGAACTCCATCTCACCGTGCCGCTGTTGGTGACCGGCCTCAACCCCCGCTGGACCGCCGGCTTGCTCCAGAAGCAGGGGTACTCGAAGGGTTTCTACGGTCCGGGCGAAAATCGCTACCGCGGGGTCGGTCTCGACTTTGAGGGCCAGGCCTACATTCCGCTGTTCGTGAGTTGGACCGATCTGACCCGCGTCGTCGTCGGCCACCCGATCGTGGCCGGACCCGAGGGCAAAGACCTGTTCATCCAGGTCACCAAGGTCAGCGACCACCCCGACCGCTGGCACGTATCGGTCAACAATCCAAGCGACGAGGCCATCACCACCACCTTGCGCCCCGCCATGGACCTGCCGGGCCTGGACTTCGCAGCGCGGGAATTGATGCTGCAAGCGGGAGAATATCGGGTGCTGCAGTGAGAGGCCCGAACCAGCGGCTTGGATGTGTTCAGGGTGGGTGTCGGAGACAGAGGCAGCGACGCCAATCTGCGTTCACGAGGGGCGACCGACCGGCCTTGCGGCCGGCCGATAGGCACATTCCTGCCACGGGCTGGCCGCCTGCAGGGCCGGTCGAGGAGAGGATACAGCGGGGCCGGCATCGCTGCTGAACATCCGACCCATACACCTCCGAGCGCCCCGCGGCAAACAGATTCTGGCTCCCCGGGGCGGATTCGAACCACCAACCAACCGGTTAACAGCCGGTTGCTCTACCGTTGAGCTACCGGGGAACCCGAAGGCGAAAACGGGAACTGCCGACTCCTCCGCCGGCAGTTCATTATACCAAGTCTCCGAGGTGCGCGCAAGTCCCGCCGCGGCTAGGCCTTCAGCCTGGCTCGCACCGTCGTCCCCTCCGGCACCGTCACCTTCAGTTGCTGGGCGGGGATGACCGTAACCCAGTCCGGCACTCGCACTGTCACCGTCAGCGGTTTGGCCTGCCCGTTGGTCGCTCGCCAGTGCACCTCTGCGTACCAGGCGTCGTCCTCCTGAACGAGACTCAGCCATACGTCACGGTTGTCGCAAGTGAGTAGGTTCCCCGCTGCGAACTTCACTGGCCCTTTGCGCAGGTCCAGGGTGAACCAGCCCCAAACGTCCTCGACTCCAATGCGGCGCAGGCTTGGCTCCGGTCCTGACAGGTCCACTAGTCCAGCGTCCCACTTCTCGTGGAGGGGTCCGGCGCGCACCGGCAGCGGCACGGGCAAGTCGGCCTGGGCGAATTCACCGGCCACGACGTAGCGGTCCGCGTCAACCTGGCAGAGGTAGCGGGTTCTGTAGATCCTACCGCGCGTCATTACCGGCTCATAGGGCGGCGGGCTGGTCAGCCCCAGCGAGGTGCGCACCCGCTCGAAATCGGTGAGGCCTTCCTCACCGAACCGCGCCCGGGCCAGCAGCCAGCGGAATCGGTAGGTGTCTCCGGCCCTCACCGTCTGTCCGGCCAGGGAAATCCCCAGGTACACCTGCCCTCCGCTCTCGACCTTGCCCTGGAGCAGAAACGTTGCCGGGGCATCCAGGGGGAAGACGGCGCAGTTGCCGTAGAAGTCGGGGTAGAAAGCGAGATAGCCGCCGGGTTGGACGGTTCCGCTCAGCCGCTCCGGGCGGTCGCCCTTCGGCCCGGAGCCGTCCGGCGCGATGAGAGCATACGAGGCGAACACATTTGCCGGCAGAGTCAGGTACAGTCCTGTGAGGTTAGGTTTGTCTGAGGGACCGAAGGTCACGTCCCGCAGGAAGGTTACGTCCTGTTCAATCAGCATGAGGTTTATGCCGTAGGGCTCCGGCGTGGGGGAGATGTATCGGGCGCGGCTGCGGGCGACGGTGGTGGGGGCCATGAAACTGCCCGGGCGCAGCGTGGTCTCGTATAGGTTGTCGAGCATGTTGACGTCGCCGCACGCAAAGGGCATCTCTCGCCGGGCCACCGCCGTCTCCTCGGGAGCGTCCTGGGCTCCGAAGATCCGGTGGCTGGTAGCGAAGGAGAAGCCTTTGACCACGAAGTCCAGGCCCGGGGGCATGATCTGCGAACTCTCGGCAAGAATACCCAGGATGCCGTTGTCCCAGCCGGTCACGAAGTTGCCCATGACGCTGTAATAGCCCAACTTGCCGGTGAACGGGTCCACGTCGGTCATAGAATTGAGCGTGTTTTGCAGGTCGGTGCACATGTACGTAGAATGGCGCAGGTCCGAGACGTAGGCGGCACTAGAGGTGGCAGCGCGACCCTCGGGGTCGTATACCTGAAGCCAGAAGGCATGCTGGCGGTCGTGGTAACCGGTGATTTCCTGGTGGAAGGAGGCATCAGAGGCGAGCCACGCGCGGGCAATCAAACCGCCGTCATACAGGTATATCCTCGTCCGGTCAGCCTGGCCCTCCACACTGATGTACAGTCGCCAGGGCTCCTCCCGCGTCCCGGCTCGGCCGTTCTCGATATAGAAATCGGTGATGCGCGGCCCGCTGGAGACGTAGGTGTGACGCTGGCCATACCAGACGTACTTGAAGGCGGCGGGGATGTCGGCGACGCGGTCAGCGCGCACGTGGGTCAGGTACATGCGATCGCCGCCGGCCTGTCGCGCGATCGCCTCGAGGTCGTTGGGCGTGTGCACTCGATGGCCGACCACCGGAATCAGGTTGTAGTCGGCGCTTTGCACCCGTGGATACCAGTCCCAGCGTCGGGCAACTTCGCGGGCGCCCTCGTAGGAGAAGAGTTCCATGCCGCTGTAGAACTTGTCGAACCACGGCGGCGTGAAGTTGAACTCCGGCGCTCGCAAGTAGATAGGCGGCCAGTTCTCCCCAAAGTAGAAGCCAGGGGCGTTGATGATGCGCCGCTTGTCCTCGCTTAGCCACTCGGCGCGGGGCCACTCGGGGAGATCGAAGGCCATCCGACGGTTACCCCAGCCGTCCTCGTAGTCTATTCCGGGAATCGCGATGAATTCGTCATCGCTGTTGCGCTTGCAGTCGGCGACCAGTTTCTCCCAGGTGGCCTTGTCCAGGAACTCTAGGCGGTCGGTAAAGACCAGGAAATCCAGGCCGTACCGGCGAGCCACCGCGCAGTACTCATCCACCGAACCTTGGCCGTAAGATATGTAGTTCGGTTGCGGACAGGAGTAACTGGTGTAGCAGCCGATTACCCCGACGTAGTCGTTCTTCTCCGGCGGGACCGTGCGGGTGATCTTGGTGACCGGCTGCCGGCCGTAGGTCCCGATACGGCTGTAGGGATCGAGCGTAGCCAGGGCTTCCGGCGTGACCGGCGGCCCGGCGACCGGGCCCTCGCGAAATCCGCCAAGACCGGCGGCCGTCGCTGGCTCGCTCAGCCAGCGCAGCAGGTTCTGAACAACCAGCAGTCCCTGCCCGTGCGGCACCTCCGTCGTCGCGTCGCCGTCGCCCATCGTGATCCGCTCCCAGATACGGTGAAAGCCGGCGTTGAAAAAGTAAGTGGTGTGCATGGGCAGCACCGCTACTCGGCCCTTGCCGAAGGAGCGCACCGCCAAGAGCGGCGGCTCGCTCGGGTAGGTCCCGCCGGTAGTGCGCGCGCTCTTTTCCCCGCGGATCAGCACCTCCCAGTCCTGGGGCTTTTCCAGGTGAACGGGACGGGTGTCCGGGCCGTTGGTGGGGGTATAGCCAAGCGGGTAGACGAACTGAGTCAGGCCCTCCGTGACCGGGTGAGGATGCACGATATTGCCTGTGGCGGCGAACCAGCGCTGGAGGTAGCGCTTCTGTTGGAAGGTGGTGGCCTCGTCTACCACGGCCTCCCGCAGTGGGCGGCAGCCAAAGGCCTGGTACAACTCCTCCACTGCTGCCCCTGACTCCACGGTGAAACCGATGTCCTCGAAGGTCAGGAGCAGACCGCCGCCCTGGGAAACATAATTCACCAGCAGCGGAATGCTGCGCCGAAAGGCCTCCTGCAAGGCGGGGCCGACCGTGCCGCCGCCGGCGCCGGGTACCCACTGGGCAACGACTACCTGGAACGGCCTCAAGGCCTCCGCGCTAACCTCCTCGTAGTCCAGGCTACCGATCTGGAAGCCCAGCGCATTGAGGCGGGCCTTCAGTTCCGGATCTACGCGCTGATCGCCGATCCAGGCGTGGAAGCGGCCCACGGAGCACACGGCGATCGGCGGCGTGGGCGCTTGGGCAAGCGCTCCTGAGGAGAGCATCCCGGCGGCAAGGCCGGTGCCCGTCACCAACGCCGCAAGCCTCCTGATGCTCATCAGCACCACCCCCGAGGTATGTGCAGTTAATCAAACAGCGATTCCCCTCGCCTTGGCGAATACCCTCCGGCGCTGCCCCGCATTCCGCTCCTGGCTTCCCTGATTCCCCGACGCCCGGACTTCCTCCGGTTGACGCTACCCAGGGGGACGCTTATACTGTGCGCGCCGGCGCTCGGCGGCGCAGGTCCCCGCGATTTCCCCTGAGGTCAACATGGGCCAAGCCGTTGTCATCGAGAAATGGGCAGAGAATCTGGAGGAGGTCACCCTCCACGAATGGCTCAAGGCCGAAGGCGAACGGATTGAGCCGGGCGAGAGCCTGTGCGTGATCATCACCGAGAAGGTGACCTTCGAGTACGAGGCCCAGGTGGGCGGAGTAGTGCTCAAGCAGTACTGCCCGGAGGGCAGCACCGTGCCGGTGGGCTACGTCATCGCCTGGATCGGGGAGCCGGGGGAGGCTCCGCCCCGGCATATTCTGGAAGAGAACGCCGGCTTGATGGTTGCCTACCGGGATCGCCTGAAGGTCGAGTTGAACGAAGGCCCGGAGGCGGGGCTTGAGGCTCCGGCCGCGCCGCCCACCTCGACGGGGGCGGTTCCCGCCAGTCCGGCTGCTCGGCGCCTGGCCCGCGAGCGGGGCGTGGCCCTGGAAGAGGTCCTGCGCTTCCGGGGCGGGAGGGGGCGCCTCAGTGAGGCCGACGTGCAGCGATACCTGGAGGAGAGAGGGGAGAGGTGAGCACGGAACACGTGCTGGAGGGGAAGACGGCTCTGGTGACCGGCGCCTCGCGAGGTATCGGACGGGCCATCGCCCTGGCCCTGGCTCGCGCCGGCGCCACCGTGGGAGTCAACTTCTCGCGCGACGCGGAGGGCGCGCAGCAGGTCGCTGCCGCCATCCGGGCGTTGGGCACGGAGGCGGTCCTGCTCCCCGCTGATGTGGCCGAGGCAGAAGCCGTCGAGCGTATGTTCGCCCAAATTGCCGAGACATGGGGTGCGCTCAGCATTCTGGTCAACAACGCTGGCGTGGTGGACGACCAGTATCTGACCTTCATGAAAGAAGAGCAATGGCGGCGAGTGCTAGCGGTGTCCCTGGACGGGGCCTGGCGGTGCAGCAAGCACGCGGCTCGTCTGATGGTGCGCAAGCGCTGGGGACGCATCGTGAACATCTCTTCGGTGGCGGGCCTGACCGGGGACATGATGCGCGCCAACTACTCCGCCGCCAAGGCCGGCCTGCTGGGGCTCACTCGCGCCTGCGCCCGGGAACTGGCGCGATATGGGATCACCGTCAACGCCGTCGCCCCCGGTCTGATCGAGACGGCGCTAACCGCCGACATGCCGGCGTCTCGGCGGGAGGCGCTGACCGGCCTGATTCCGCTGGGCCGCTTCGGCAGCCCTGAGGAAGTTGCCGAAGTCGTGGCTTGGCTATGCAGCGAGGCCGCCGCCTATATCACCGGCCAGACCCTTTGCGTAGATGGCGGCCTGCACACCTGATGCTCTCTCGGCGAGACACCGAAGGCATTGCGCGGCCATGATCGTCCTGACCGGCCGGTTTCTGGCAACTTTGCGTCGGCTCTTCCGCCACTGGCCGCCCTTGGTATTGGTGCTGGCAGCCACACTGCTGGCCCAGATGGCCTATGCCATGATCACCCCCACCTTGCCCTTGTTCCTGCGCAGCGGGCGGGTGACGGCGCCGGTCATTGCCATCGGGTTCATCTTTGCGGCCTATGCAGTGACGGAGGCTCTGTTCAAGGCTCCCGCCGGGGCCGCGGGGGATAAGTGGGGCCGCAGCCGCGTCGCTATCCTCGGCTTATTGCTGGGCACTATCTCTCCGATCCTGATGACCGTGGCCGGGCGCTGGGAATTGTTCATCTTTTTGCGGGCCCTGGACGGTCTGGGGGTGGCATTGGTCTGGCCCACGATCATGGCGCTGATCGGAGAGAAAGTGCCGCCTGGGGACAAAGCATTGGCCATGTCCGCCTTCAACCTGCCTTATCTGGGCGGCATGGTGTTGGGCATGTCTGCCGGCTTGGAGATCGGCCACGTTACGGGCGACAATCGCTTTACCTTTTACACCAGCAGCGCATTGCTCTTGCTGGCGGCCCTCTGCGTAGTTGCTCTGGCTCTATGGGACCGGCGGCGCAGCGGCGGCAAGATTGGCCAGGCGGCAAGAGCAGCCTCTTCCGCAAGTGCAGAAACCCCTGACTTGCTCAGTCGCGCTTGGTGGCATCGGGTGCAAGCCCTGCGTCGGCGGCGCGCTACCCTATTGCATATGCTGTGGATCTTCGTGCTGGTGCAATTGGCGGCCAGTCTGCTGGTCCCGATTCTCACTCTCTACGCACGCGACTCTTTGGGGCTGACCCAGGCTGGGATGGTGCAACTCTTCATTGTCCCCGGCCTGGTGGCGGCGCTGCTGTCCATGCCGCTGGGACGCATGGCCGACCGCCTCGGGCGGGATCACGCCATTCGTGCCGGCTTGCTACTGGGTGCGCTGGGCTTCTTACTCACGCCGGCGGCCGGTGGCCATCGCTGGCTGGTGGTAGGCCTGATTACCGTGATGGGGGTAGCCTACGTGGTGGTGATGCCCGCCTGGATGGCGCTGACCAGCGAGTTGGCGCCCCCCCATCGCCAGGGACTGGCTCTGGGAGCCATGAACACGGCGCAAGGCGTAGGCTTTGTGGTCGCCTCGGTGATTGGCGCGGCCCTGTACGACTACGTGCACCCCGCGGCCCCGTTTCTGACCGGTGGAACAATCCTCTTGATCTGCGCCGGGCTTTGCGTCTTCCTAGTGAAAGCACCGGAACACTCTGCCGACGAGCCTCCCGCTTCGCAGTGAGGAGTTGCGCTCGCTCCTTTCGTCCTTACCTCGGGACCTGCGCGTCCGACTCCGCCCCAGGCGACCGGGGCTCACAAGGAGAACTGCCTATGCCTGCTCCCACTCCGCTACCCGTCGGCAAGAAAGCTCCTGCTTTCAGTCTTCCTGCCAGCACTGGCGGCAAGATCTCGCTGAAGGACTTCCAGGGGGAGAAGTTCGTCGTGCTCTACTTCTATCCGAAGGATATGACTCCCGGCTGTACCCAGGAGGCCTGCTCCTTCCGCGACCTGGAGCGCGAATTTGCCGAAGCCGGGGCCGTCATTCTGGGCGTCAGCCCCGACGATCTCGGCTCGCACGAGAAGTTCGTGGCCAAGCACCGCCTGAACTTCCCGCTGCTCTACGACGCCGGGGGCAAAGTCGCCATTAAGTACGGTGCCTACGGCGAGAAGACCCGATACGGAAAGACCTACACCGGCAACTACCGCGTGACCTTCCTGATTGACAAGCAGGGCAAGATCGCGCGGGTCTGGCCGAAGGTAAACGTCGAGGGGCATGCCGACGAGGTCCTGCAGGCTATCCGCGAATTATCCGCTTAGCCCGCGGGCTGAGGCAGGCGCTCCAGCCCCCGTGGCTCGTAGCCCAGACCCAGCTCGTCGAAGAAGGCCATCAGCATCTGCAACTGGTAGGTTATGCGCTGCTCCAGCGGCAATTTGCGGCACGTCTCGATGCTCGTCGCCGGCACGCGGAGCCAGCGGTAGGCGCAGTAGGTGGGGCAGGTCTTGAAGGGTTTCACCAAGAGCAGGAACTTGTCGCGGTCGTGGGGGATGACCGGGTTGACGCGATCGAGGGCGCTTTGCATGAGAGCGTCGAGTTCGTGGAAATCGTAGGTCAGGGTCTGCCCGTAGTGCTCGGGGTTCTCGGCGTGGTAGCCGACCGACTCGTGCAGGGTGAGGAGAAAGTCCGGCTTACTCTGCTTAATCAGCGTCCAGATGCCGTAGGCCAGGCGTTCCATGAGGTCGCCGTCCGCCTTGCCGGGGAACAGCGCGTTCATGTTGCGGGGGTAGGCGCGCTCGCCGCGCTCGATGGCCAGGCGGTGCGCTCGGGGCAGCACGACCAGTCGGCCTCTGAGAATTGTCCAACGCAGCAGTCGCTCCGCCGCCAGGTAGCCGGCCGGTTCGTCGCCGTGCATCCCCCCCAGGACGCAGACCGTCGGCCCGGGCTCGCGGCCGGTCTTGACGAAATAGGAGGTCGCGGCCGGGGTTGCGGGCATGACCTCGCCTTGCACTACTTGCTCCGTGCTGTCCTCCTCCGCGCGAGCGGCCGGCATGCCGCCCAGCGAGGCGACAGCCGCGACGGCGGTCAGCATTAATCGGCCTCTGCTCCTTCTTCTCACCATGCGGTCCTTGCGGTGACTGGTACCCCTCACACCGTCGGCTCAGCGAAGCGCACCACGCGAGGCTTCTCCAATCGAGCGTAGTCTTCCCAGGAGAGGATCGCCACCTCTGTGTGGGTATCGGCCCGGATGGCGATCTTCTTCTGCTTGGCCAGGTGCTCGTCCACCAAGGTGCGCAGGCCGTAGCGGGAGCCGAAGGGCGGCGCTGCCCCCACGTCGCAGCCGGGGAAGAGTTCCTTCAGGTCGCGCTCCTGGGCCAGTTCCACCTCCTCGCCCAGCAGGTCGGAGACCTGGTCCAGGTCCACGCGGTACGAGGCCGGCAGAACCAGCATCACGTAGTCGTCCCGTGTCTTGACCACTACCGTCTTGGCGAACATGCTACCGGAAATATGCTGGGCAGCGGCCTCCTCCTGGGCGGTGAAGTACTCCTCGTGGTGCTTGACCTCGAAGTCCACGCCCTGTTCGCTAAGGAAGTCGAGCGTGCGCATGTCATACACCTCCCTGCTTGGTAGGACGCACCAACCCTGGGCGGGTTCATTCACCCCTGCCTTGCTGCGCTAGCTTGTTCCACGGGCGTTGTGCTTTTCCTGCCCCCGAAGTGAAAAACCTCCGCAGAGGGGTTCGGAAGCAGCAATCTCACCGCGGTCAGGCCTGTCCTCCCCACGGCCAGCCGCGCGCACAGGAGACCTGCGCTCCCACGCGGAATCATTCTCTGGTGCCTTTCCTTGCCATGGATACGGCCCAGCCCGAGGCCATCCGCGCTCACGTCCTCCCCTCGCCGACCGCGCCGGTCACGGTGCGCTCGACCCTGCTGGCGCTGGCGCTGCTCCCCCTGGTGGTGCATCCGGTGACCATGGCCGAGATGTGGTATCACTCGGCCCAGCCCTCCTCGCTGTCCATCTTTGCCAACGTGGTCATGGCGCTCTTGGTGCTGGGCCTGCTCAATCTCGCCATGCAGCGCCTGCGGCCCCGCTGGGCTCTCAGCCGAGGAGAGTTGCTCACCGTTTTCGTCTTGCTGGCGGTCGCCCAGGGCATGGCCGGTCGCGATCAGGGCCAGAGCCTGATTGGGGTTCACACCCACGCCTACTGGTTCGCCTCGCCGGAGAACCGCTGGCTAGAGTTGTTCGGAGAGTACATACCGCGGGACCTGGTGGTCAGCGAGCCGGGCGCCCTCCGGCGCTTCTACGGAGGAGATTCCAGCCTGCTGCGCTCGGGGGATTTGCGCCTGTGGCTGCGCCCCTTCGGGTTCTGGTTTGTGGCCACCATGGCGGCCATGTGGGTGAGCCTGTGCCTGGTCTCCCTGCTGCGCCGGCGCTGGATCGAGCAGGAGAAACTCTCCTTCCCGCTGGCGCAGGCGCCCCTGCTCATGACCGATGAGCGGGTGCGACTATACAGCAATCGCGCCTTCTGGTGGGCCTTTGCTCTGGTGGGACTCTTCAACACGCTGCGCATCCTGCATTACTTTGTCCCCGCCTTCCCGGAGGTGCGCAACGCGATCCCCATTTGGCTGTTCAATGCGCCCCGGCCCTGGAGCGGCATGGGCGCAGTTTGGTTCCAGTTCCGCCCCCACGTGATCGGCATGGCCTTCTACATGCCACTTGATCTCTCGCTGTCTGCCTGGTTTTTCTGGGCCGCGGCCAACGGCCAACTTCTCGTCCGCTCAGCCCTAGGCTATCCGCGGGTGGACCGCTTGAATCAGCAATCCGTCGCGGCCTGGATTGCGCTGGTGGCGGTAGCCCTCTGGCGCGCCTTGCCCCTCCTGCGCCACTACTGGGCCGTCGCCTTCGCCGGAGCACGCGACTCCCAGGAGCACGAAGAGCCGCTTCCCGCCCGCCAGGCCTATCTGGGGGTCATCTTCGGGGTCTTGTTCCTGGTCATTTTCATGAACTACCTCGGCGTGACGCTGTGGATGGCGGCGTTCTT
Source organism: uncultured bacterium (assembly GCA_937928475.1). Taxonomy (GTDB): domain Bacteria; phylum Armatimonadota; class Zipacnadia; order Zipacnadales; family Zipacnadaceae; genus Zipacnadum. The sequence continues at coordinate 12,333 of CALFVE010000234.1, forward strand.
CTGGGTGATGTACTTCGTGCTGGTGCTGGCCGCGACCCGCATCCGCGCCGAGTTGGGCGCTCCCGCCACCGAACTGGGGGGGACGCTCCCCGCCTGGATGCTCACCACCGCTCTGGGCACCGAAGCCGTGGGCGCCCGCAACCTCACGGTCATGATGTACTTCGACTGGCTCTCCGGCCCGCGTCCCCATCCTCAGCAGCACGCGATGGAAGCCTACAGACTGGCCCGGGAGGCCGGAGTTGTGCCTCGCGGCTTGCACTGGAGCATGCTGCTGTCCATCGCCGCTGGCTTTGTTTTTATCTACTGGTCCTCGGTGGCGATGTTCTATCACCGCGGCGCGGAGCACAACTCCTTCTCCGGCTATGTGACCTATCCCCAACTCAGTTACCACGCGCCTAACACCATCGGCCTGGCTAACCAACTGCAGATGCCCAAGGGCACCAACTGGGGAGACATCGGGCACTTCGCGGCGGGGATGGCCCTGACCATCGGTCTCTATGCCCTGCGCCAGCGCTTCACCGGGTTCCCGCTGCACCCCATCGGCTTCGCCCTGGGCTGGTCCTGGACGCTGTTCACCAACTGGCTGTCTATCTTCCTGGGGTGGCTGCTCAAGGCGGTGATTTTGCACTACGGGGGCTATCGCGTGTACCAACGGGCCTTGCCCGTCTTCACCGGACTGCTAGTAGGCGACTTCGCTACTGGCTGGGGCTGGAACCTGGTCTGCCAGGCGCTGCAAATACCCATCAAGGGCTTCCCCTAGTTCCTGCCGATCGCGTCTTCGCCGCGGGGAAGCAACAGTGCCCGCCGGGAAGCCCCACCCGGCTACCGCTTGCGCTTCTTGGCGGAAACGAACTTCTTGGCTTCCTTCTTTCGCCGCGCCTTG
>CALFVE010000235.1 GCA_937928475.1 uncultured bacterium
CTATGAGGTCGGAAACGGGGCGAGGAATATGACTACTCTGCGGACTTCCGACCAGGGCCAGATTACCCTACCCGCGGTTCTTCATCGGAAAATGCGCTTGGAGCCACGCAGCCTGGTCCCCCTGGAGGTGCGGGAGGAGGCGGTCGTCCTGCGCCCGGTCGGATCCAGTGGCGAGTTGGAGGCCGTCTTCCGGGCTCGGGCGCAGCGCCGGGGAGATCTCGTGGGAGACTGAGCGGCGGCAGAGGGAGCGCGCTGTCCCGAGGAGGTCGCCGATGAGTAGCCCTCCGCCCCGCTGGGCGGTGGATGCCAACGTCTTCCTGCGCCTGGGCTGCGGCCCTGGAGGAGTGCGAGGGACGGTTGTACTCCTTCGACCGGAAACTGTCAGCCGTGCCGGGCCTTGAGCGCTCGGCGGCTCCCACTCGCTGATTCAAGCACTCCCGCCGGGCCGTTCTTGCTGGCGAGAAAGCAAGCCGAACTGCGCCCTGATTTTTGAGCACACTCGCGAGCCGATGAACTCCGCACCACTCTGCCCGGTTGCTCTCACGCGCGTGGGCGCCTCGGTGCCCGCCGCGGTGCGGGCCTGCATGGAGGCGGCCGAGTGGCGGCGGTTTGTGTCGCCGGGGGCGGAGGTCGCCCTCAAGCCCAACCTGGGCTGGGACCGCTTCCTGCCGGGAGCAGTTACCTCGCCCTGGGTCGTTGAGGGCGTCATCGAGACCATCCGCGACTACGTGGGCAAGATCTATGTGGTGGAATCGGATCAGGTGCTGGTCAACTGCGAGAAGGCCCTGGCGCAGACCCGCATCGGCGAGGTCATCCGCAAGCATGGCGCCCAGTGGGTCAATATGTCCAAGGGCGAGTTTGTCCCCGTCCGCGTGCCCGAGGCCCGCGTCCTGCAGGAGGTCTTAGTCCCCGAGATTCTCCTGCGCACCGAACTCATCACTATTCCGGTGATGAAGACGCACAACAAGACCACCATTACCGGCGCGCTCAAGAACCAGTGGGGGTGTCTCCCCAAGATGCGCCACTCCTACCACCTGGTGGTGGATCAGGCGCTGGCCGACCTGAACCGGGCGGTGCGGCCCCGGTTGGCGGTGATGGACGCGACCGTGTGCCTAGAGGGCAACGCCCCCAAGTCGGGTATCCCCAAGATCATGGACCTGGTGCTGGCCTCCGGAGACCCGGTGGCGTTGGACACGGTCGCGGCGAGTATCATGGGCTTTGACCCGGCGCGAATCGGGCACCTGCAGGAGTGTGCCCAGGTCGGCCTAGGCGCTGCTGACCTAAGCCAGATCGAGATTCTGGGGCCGGCGCTGGAGGAGGTACGCTCGCCCTTCCGGCCGGCGCGGGACAACCTGGTCTCCCGGGTGGAGATGTTCCTGCGGCGGAGACGCTGGGGCCGGTGCGTGTTTGACTCCTGCCTGCTCGAGGTGTGTTGCTACGGGGCGAACTGGTGGTACTGGCTGTGGTATTATCTGGGACCGGGGCGCAGGTATCGGGAGCGGGTGCTGAGAGACGCGAAGTACGGGAGGCAGTGGCGGGGGTAGGGGAAGGTGGAACGTGGAACGTGAGAAGAGAGAAGAGGAGTGTCGTGGTCGGTGTTCGCGGCTTGCACTTTCTCGTGACCGCTGAATCGGCCTCGCCAGGCGCATATCTCACATGACCGCCCGCCGCCAACGCACGGCCAAGCCCGCAGAGCCGCGTGAGTCGCTGCCCTCCGCCTCGGGGGCTGCCGGCGGTTCCCCGTTGTTGTCGTCCCTAGCGCGCATCCTGTGGCTATTGCTGGCCTTGGCGCCGCTGGTGGTCCTGGTGCTGTGCGTGACTTTCTTCAGCGTCAACGTACCGGTCTGGGACGAGTGGACGATGGTGCCGCTGATGCAGAAGGCTGAGGCGGGCACGCTCTCCTTCACTGATCTGTGGGCGCCGCAGAATCAACATCGGATCCTGCTGCCGCGGCTGATCGTGCTGGCCTTGGCGCCGCTCACCGGCTGGGACGTGCGCTATGAGATGGCGCTGAGCGTGCTGTTCGCGGTGGCCCTGTGGGTAGTGCTGGTGCGGCAGGCACAGAGGAGCGCCTGCGCGCTCGGTCGCACCTCGCCGCTGTGGCTGCCGGCCCTGCTCTCGCTGCTAGTGTTTTCGCTCAGCCAGCAGGAGAACTGGCTCTCGGGGCTTCAGTTGCAGATACCCCTGAACACCTTGACGGCGACGGCGGCGCTGCTGCTCCTGGCCCAGCCGGGCCTGCGCGGGTGGCGCTTTGCCGGGGCTTGCGCTCTGGCGCTGGCCGCGACGGCGTCCTTCGGGGCAGGCCTGCTCTGCTGGCCCTTGGGCGCCCTGGCGCTTTGGTGGCAGCGAGGGAACGACCGGCGCTACCTGCGTCGGGCGCTACCGGTCTGGCTGATGCTCAGCGTCGCCTGCTTTGCCGCTTACTTGCACAACCTGGGCGGCGCCGGGGCGGAAGCGGCAGCGGGCCTGGGCCGAGGGGGAGAGTATCTGCGCTTCGTCTTCACCTACCTGGGGGCGCCGCTGTGGTTTGTTACTCCGGAGCCGGCGTTTTGGCTGGGGATAGTCGGGGTGCTGCTGCTGAGCGGGCTAGCTCTGGGCCTGGTCGGCCGCCGCCGCGGGGTGGTGTGGCCGTCCGTGCAGCCGTACCTGTTGCTCGCCCTGTACGCCGTAGGCAGCGCGGCGCTGACGGGCCTGGGCCGCTCGGCCGGCGGCGCGGCGATGGCTCTGGCCCCTCGCTACATCACCCTGTCCACCCTGTGGTGGGTAGCAGTGGTCGGTCTGGTCGCGCTGGCCCTTCCCGCTGCGCCCTTGCTCCGACGGAGCGCCCAGCAACTGGCCCTCACCGGCGGATTGGCCCTGGTGCTGCTGGGGGTAACCTACTTCTCGCTGTGCAACTCGCAGTACGCGGCGCCGGTCATTCTCCGGCATTACCACACGCTGGCCCCGGTGCCGGAGGCGATGCGCAGCGGCGACGAAAGTTGTCTCTCGCGGATCGGCCCCTTCACGCCGGAGGAGACACGGCCCTGGCGCGAGTTCCTGCGCGAGCATCGCTGGTCCGTGTACCGCTGAGCGAGGGAGGGGGCCACCGGCAGCCGGGGTCAGAGTTTGTAGCGCATATTGAGCACGGCCACGCCGGGGACTTGACTGAGCAGGACCTGCAACCACAGGGCGCTGTGATTGTGCAGCAGCGACTCCCACCAGTGATCCACCACGAACTCAGGCAGGACCACGGTGACGATGTCGTAGCCCTCCTCCCGTCGTACCTGCTGGATGTAGCGCAGCAAAGGCTGCGTCACATTGCGATAGGGCGAGGGCAGGACGATGAGGGGAATGCTCTTTTCCCACCGATCCCACAACCGCTGGATGCGAGGTCGGGCCTCGCCGCCCACTTCTACGTGCACCGCGCGCACCGGAGCGCCCAGGGTCTTGACGTACTCCAGCGCCTCCAGCGTGCCGCGGTGCATGCCCCCCACCAACAGGAGCACCAGATTGCGGCGTGGGCGCACCTCGGAGGCGCGCTCGAGAGTGAGCCGCGAGGCGACGTAGCGGTAGTGGCGGTTGATGGCTCGGAAGGTCAACATCAACACCGGGATGACGATACAGACAATCCAGGCCCCCAGCACGAACTTGGTGGTGGCGATGACGATGGTCACCACCGCGGTGGCCAGGGCGCCGATGCCGTTGACGACGGCCCGGTGCCGCCCGGTACCTTTGCGCAGCCAGTGCACCACCATGCCCGCCTGGGAAGCCGTGAAGGCGGTGAAGACGCCCACCGCGTAGAGGGGAATTAGACGGGAGACCTCCCCGCCGAAGGCCACAATCAGGGCCGCCGCCAGGCCGGCGAGAATGATAATCCCGTTCTGGTAAACTAGGCGGTCGCCCAGATTCATCATCTGCCGAGGGAGGTACCCGTCCTCGGCCATGAAGGCAGCCAAGCGGGGAAAACCGGCGAAACTGGTATTGGCCGCTAGGATGAGGATGAAGGCGGTGGCCAGTTGCAACAGGAAATACCAGAGGTTCTGGCCGAAGACTACGCGGCCGATCTGGGAGACTACCGTCTCCCGTTCCACCGGCGTGACGCCCATAGCGTGTGCCAAATACGCCACGCCCACCACCATGGTGGCGAGCAATACGGCCAGAATGCCCAGCACCGCCGCCGCGTTCCTCCCCTCCGGCTTGCGGAAAACCTGGACACCGTTGGCCACGGCCTCGATGCCGGTTACACTGGCGCAGCCCGAGGAGAAGGCGCGCAGCAGCAGGAAGGTGGTGAGCGCCTGGGTGGCGCCGGTCGCCGATTGCACGTGAGGCACAGGGAGCAGTGTCCCCTGCAGGTTCTTCCACAGGCCCACGGAGACTAGGCCCAGCGTCAAGACGATGAAGGAATACACCGGCAGGGCAAAGACCGCCGCCGACTCCCGCACTCCGCGCAGGTTGATGAGCATGATCAGAAAAACGCAGGCCACCGCGATGGCCACGCGATGCTCGAAGAGCGTCGGCCAGGCCGAGGTCACGGCCGCCACGCCGGCGGCCACGCTTACCGCCACGGTCAGCACGTAGTCGGTCAGCAGCGCCGCGCCAGCCACGTGAGCCGCCATCGTGCCCAGATTGTCCCTAGCCACTACATAGGCCCCGCCCCCGGAGGGGTACTCCATCACGGTCTGCCGGTAGGAGGTGGCGACCAGGCCGATGACCAGAGCAATGGCCAGCGCCACGGGCACGGTATAGCCCAGTCCGGCAGCACCCGCCGCTACTAGGATGAGCAGGATTTCCTCCGGGCCGTAGGCGACCGAGGAGAGCCCGTCGGAGGCAAAGACAGCCAAGCCGCCGAGCACGCCCACCCGCTCTTCTGCGCTGCGTTCAGTAGCAAGAGGCGCGCCGAACAGCACGCGCCGCAAGGTCCTAATCATCTTGAGCACTCCTAGGCAACGCTTCAGATGATACTCCAAAGCCCCTGGAAGGGGCAACTAGCCCGCCTTCTGCCCCGGCGGTCAAGCAGGTTTGCTTGCGCAGGAGAACGGGGAACTCTGCACGATCTTGAAAGGGAGGCGCGGCAGAAAGTCAACCGCGGGGGCCCTGGGGTACGCGGGAGATCGGGCCCTACTGCTGGGGCGACGGCTTGACCGGCAGGAACCGCAGGAGCCGCGGGCGGGGCGCTACGCGTAGGCCCGAGCAGGGCGCGGCCAGGGCTGGCCGCGCCTCCAGGCTGGCCGGGCAGACGCCGCTCTTCCTAGCCCCGCTCGCTCGGGGTAGGCTGGCCACTGCGGGCGACGGCGGGTCCGGCACTTCGAATCCGCCTTGCGTGGGCCGGCGCTGGTGTGGTACAATGCGGGCAGCCGCGGAGAGGTGGCCGAGCGGCTGAAGGCGATCGCCTGCTAAGCGATTATGGGGTGCAAACTCCATCCCGGGTTCGAATCCCGGCCTCTCCGCCAGAACGGCAGCGGAACGGCAGCCGAACAGCAGCAGAACGGCGGCAGAACGGCACGTACAGAGGCAGAGACAACCACAGCCGCACTTGCGAGCCGCGACTTGCGAGTTGCGACTTCTCCGCTGAGCGCACCCGTAGCTCAGAGGATAGAGCACCGGCCTCCGGAGCCGGGTGTCGGGCGTTCGAATCGCCCCGGGTGCGCCAGAGAACGGCAGCCGAACGGCGGCGGAACGACGGCGGAACGGCAGGCACAGAGGCGGAGACAACCAGAGGCACAGTCGCGACTCGCGACTTTCGACTTCACACTTGGGCGCGCTCGTAGCTCAGCGGATAGAGCACCGGCCTGCGGAGCCGGGGGTCGGGCGTTCAAGTCGCCCCGAGCGCGCCAGATAACGGCAGCGGAACGACAGCGGAACGGCAGCAGGGGTACTCGCGGCTCGCGACTTCCGACTTGCGACTTCTCCCCCAGCGCCCGCGTAGCTCAGAGGATAGAGCAAGAACCTCCTAAGTTCTAGGTCGCCCGTTCGACTCGGGCCGCGGGCGCCACTTCCCCGGCGGCGGATTCCAGATATTCCGCCAGCGCCGCCCGAAGATAGTCAGAAAGGGCCGTTAGCCCCAAGCGGCTCAAGGTATCGCCGAATCTCTCTCCGCGTTCCCCCCGGGTGGTATACCACTCCAAGGTTGCCTCCACCAACGCCACAAGAGACTCCTCGGTGGGCACAACAAAGGGCAGGCGCTCCCCGAACTGAGGGCGCTTGCCCATCTTGCCACCTACAAAGACGGCATACTCGGAGCCGACTTGGCGCCAGGCTCCCCGCGGGCAAGCGGCCACGCAGGCAGCGCAGCGTAGGCAGCGAGCCGGGTCGTGCAGGAGTACGCCTTCCTCTAGGCGTAAGGCACCCGGCGCGGGGCAGGCTTGCACGCAGAGTCCGCAGGCGGTGCAGCGAGCGGCGTCGAAGTGCAGCCGGGCCAGCCCCATCACGCCCAGGTCGTTTTCCTGCGGTTTGATACAGCCGTTGGGGCAGCCGGTGATGCCGATCTTGAACTTGTGCGGGAGATCAGCGCGCCCGTACACCTGAGCGTCGAGACGTCTGGCCAGGCTCTGGGGGTCAATCAGCCCGTGCAGGCACAGCCCCCCCTGGCAGGCAGTGATAGTGCGCACCCGCGTCCCGCAAGCGCCGAACTCCAGATCCGCGCGCGCGAGTCCCGTCTGCACCTTGGCCCAATCTCGGAAACGGACGTTGGGAATCTCGACGCCCTGACGAGTGGTCAGATGAATGTGCCCGTGTGCGTACTGCTCGGCCAGGTCGGCGAGCACGCGCAGTTGCGCCGAGGTCAGATGACCGCCCACCACGCGCAGGCGAATGCTGAACAGGTCGGCCTGCTTCTGCTTCATCAGCCCCATCGCCTTCAAGGCGGGAAGATTGTAGACCTCTGTGCTGTCCATGTTGGCGGGCTCCTCCTGGCCACCTGCGCGGCCTGCCCGCTGGCGACCCTCTCCCCGGCAAGCGGGGGCGCCTGTCCCGCGTATCTCTGCGCAGGGCCAGTGGGGCGGAAGGCGCAGGCGGCTCAGGTGACCTGGACTTCCAGTTCCCTAGGCGCGCCTCGCTGCAGAGTTTCAACCTTCAAAGGCCGCGTGTGAATGCCGCACTCGCCTCCGCACTTGCTGGTCCCAATCCAGCGTCCCGCCCGCTCGTCAGGGCCAGTCGCTATCTGAGTGCACGGCTCGCAACCCAGGGAACGGTAGCCCAGGGCATAGAGCGGGTTTACCGGCACCTGATGGAGGGCCAGGTATTGCCAAACTTCCCGCTCGTGCCAAATCAAGATGGGGTTCAGTTTGATCAGCCCTGGGTCCCGCTCTTCTACCTCCTGGAAGTCGGTGCGGGTGCGGCCCTCGGTGCAGCGCAGTCCGGTGACCCAGCAGCGCACGCCCATCTCCTCGATGGCTCGGCGCGTAGGCTGGACCTTGAGCAAATCGCAGCACCGTTCGGGGTCGGTCGCGTAAAGCCCTTCGGGGATCGGCTCGTCATTGCTGAAGACTCGCAGTTGAGGATAGCGAGCGAGCATCTCCTTCATGAAGGTCTTGGTGGCGGCGGGCTTGTAGCGCGTGGTCACGATGAAGCCGCGAATCTGGGGACTGACCCGCTGCGCCAGGTGCCAGACCGCGCAGGAGTCCTTGCCTAGACTGTTGGCGACTACCAGGCCCTCGCCGAATTCTTCCCACGCGTCCTGGATCAGCCCCAGCGCCCGGTCCACCTTTTGGGCGAAGTTGAGCCGGTCGACCAGGCTAGAGACGTCCTCTCTCGGAATGGCCGTGAGCGGCATGAACCATACCTCCTTTTCCTGCAACATTGGATGATGAACCGAGCCTGCTCTCTCCCGGTCCGCGAAGAGAGGGCCGGCTCGGGAGACATCTCATTAAGTCTAGCGATTAGGTGGGGTATCGGGGTCAAAAAAAAGGCCGGACACCGCAGGGGTAAGCCCCTAGATGACATAGCCCGGCACGCAGCCCTGTTTCATCAGCATTTCGCGCTCAATCAACTGCTGCAAGGTAGTGCGGTCGTATACCTGCGCAACCGCCTCTTCGGCTTCCTGCCACATAGGCAGAAAGACACAGTCGCCATACATGGGGCAGTTCTCGCCGGAGTTCCGGCCCACACATTCCACCGGGGCCATCGGTCCTTCGATGAAGCGGAGGACCTCGCCCACAGTCAGTTGGGCGGGGTCCCGCAGCAGCAGGTACCCGCCCTGGGCCCCACGCTGGGAGGCCACAAAGCCTGCCTGTTTGAGTTCGCTCAGGATCACTTCCAGGAAGCGGACCGGAATCGCCTGCGCTCTAGCGATGTCGGCTATGCGCATCGGCCCTTGCCCTCGGCGCTTGGCCAGCTCGAACAGCGCCCGAACCGCGTATTGACATTTGCGCGATACCAAGGAGGGTCTCCCTTGTTGAGTGAACCGATCGAGATAATAACTCCACTCGGTCCGCTTGTCAACCCCCTGAGCCCAAATTTCTGCCGGAGGGCCCCCCGTCCAGCCCTGCTGCAGGGCCTGGTACGAACAACCCGGCCCCCTCCGCGTAGGGTAGGCATCCTTGCCTGCCCGCCCCCTCCGCGTGGGGTAGGCATCCTTGCCTGCCCTGTGGTGGCACCCATGCAGACGCAGGCTGGAAGCCTGCGCTACGCGGAAGGAAGCCTGCGCCACGCGACACCGGTGCCTGTGGCAAGACCGGAGGGCCGGGTGAGGGATTCGGCGTCGCCTGGGCACAAATCTCGGCGCCAAACGTCTAACCACACACAAGACCCGCTTTGCGACCTCGGTGATGTTGATGAGACTGCGATCGCTCCCAGCATGTTGGCTAGCGGTGGGCGTGGTCCTGGGCCTGGCCCTGCCGGCCTGGGCTGAGATTGACGCCGAGACCACACTCAAGCAAGCCCTGGCCGAACGCCTGCGCGGGGCCTACCAGAAAGCAGCGGACCTCTGCTCTCAGGTCCTGGCCGAACAGCCTGACTCGGCGGCAGCGTTGGCCGAGCGGGCGGTCAACTATACCTACCTCAAGTTCTACGATCAGGCGCTGGCCGACCTCAATCAGGTGGTGACCCTCCAACCCGACTGGGCCCTGGCTTACTGTCGCCGCGGGGCGGTCTACGAGGGGCTGGGTAAGTCCGAGGAGAGCAAGGCGGATCTCAAGAAGGCGGTCGAATTGGCCACCCAGGCCCTGGAGGCGAACCCGCAAGACGGCGCAGCCTACGAGGCGCGAGCGCTGGCCCGGGACGCTCTGGGGGAACTGGACGCGGCCCTGGAAGACTACGGGCGGGCGCTGATGCTTCAGCCCTTCAACGCGGCCCTGTTCAGCCGCCGGGGCTGGGCCTTCCTTGACAAAGGGCAGGGGGATTTCGCCCTGGCCGACTTCACGCGCGCGCTCGCCTTGTATCCGCAGATGGAGAGCGCCTATCTGGGCCGAGCGACGGTCTACGCCGTGGTCAAGCAGGACTTCCCCAAGGCCATCGCCGACTTCTCCGCCGCGCTCCAGGTGAATCCGCAGAACGCCGCCACCTATAACGACCGGGGGGCAGCGTACCGGGAGGCCGGGGAGTTGGACAAGGCCCTCGCCGATTTCACGCAGGCGCTGGCCCTGGACCCCCAACTGATCCTGGCGCTGGTCAATCGCGCCGAGGTCTACCGCCGCCGGGGGGAAGTGGACCAAGCCATTGCCGACTACACCCAGGTCCTTGCCCTGGATCCCAAAGACGCGGAGGCTTACCTAGCCCGGGGCTTGCTTTACTTGGACGGCAAGCGCGACTACGCCAAAGCGGCGGAGGACTTCACACAGGCGCTGGCGCTGGACGACAAGTTTATCGAGGCTTACCTGGCGCGGGCCAAGACCTATCGCCTGACGCGCCGGCCCGACCTGGCCCTGGCCGACCTGGACAAGGCCTTGGCGCTCGACCCCCAGCTGGTACCGGCCTGGATGGACCGCGGCTGGGCACACCTCGACCAGAAGAACCCCCAGCAGGCGATCGCGGATTTCACCGCTGCTCTGCAGATCAATCCCCAAGAGCCCAACGCCTTTAATGGCCGCGGCTTCGCTTATGCCTCCTTGGGTAATTTCGAGCAAGCCGTCAACGAGTTCCTAGCGGCAGTGCAGGCCGACCCGCAGTTCGTGCCGGGGTACTTCAACCTGGGGTTCTTCTATAGTCTGGCCAAGGACTATCAGAACGCGGCGGGTTTCTACACCCGCGTAATCGAACTCGACCCACAGCACGCCGCGGCCTATCAGAACCGCGGGATGTGCTTTTCGGCGCTGAATATGTACGACCAGGCCATCAGCGACTACACCAAGGCGCTGGATTTGGGCTTGCCCAGCGCCATCTGCTATCTCAACCGCGGCTTCGCCTACACGACCAAGCAGCAGTGGGCGCTGGCCCGGGCCGACTGGGAGAGAGCCGTGCAGCTTGACCCCCAGGGCCGCGCGGGGCAGACAGCCGCGGCCAACCTGCAACGCCTCCAGCAGATGGGGTACTGAAGCCGAGGCGCGGGGTCCTCCGCTGGCGGGCTGCGGACGGCGCGGCGGGGGAGGCTAGGCACGCCTGCTTTCTGCTCTCTCTGCCAGAGAAGAGAGCGAGCCGGGACCGCGACAAGGAGCAATGCTCCCCGCCGAGATCGGAAAGGATCGGAATCGGGCTGCCGCCGGGCCAGGGGAATCTGCAACTGTGACTCCCCTTGCTGGTGCTAGTTCTCGGCGCGCCTTGCCTGGTCGCTTCCCTCCCTGTACCATATCCTCACCATCGCGCAAATGAGGAGTGCCCATGGTTATTATCATGCGCCCCGGCGCCGACCGGGAGACTATCGAGCAGGTCATTGACAAGGTGAGTGAACTCGGCTTCACGCCCCATCCCATCTACGGCGTGATCAACACGGTCATTGCCGTGATTGGCGATCGCACCCAGGAGGCCATGGACACCCTGGGGGCAATGCCGGGCGTGGACCGGGTGGTGCCCATCCTGCGCCCGTACAAACTGGCGGGGCGGGAGGTGAAGCCGGAGCCGACGGTCATCACTTTGCCCACTGGGGTGCAGATTGGCGGGGAGGCGGTGGTGGTCATTGCCGGCCCGTGCGCGGTGGAAAGCCGTGAGCAGTTCTTGGCGACCGCCCAATACGTCAAAGAAGCCGGGGCCCAGGTGCTGCGCGGGTTTATCTACAAGGCGCGCACCTCGCCGCACGACTTCCAGGGGCTGCGCGAAGAGGGGCTGGATTTGCTGCGCGAGGCCCGCGCCCTCACTGGCCTGCCGCTCATCGCGGAGGTGCTCGACACTCGCGACGTGGAGAAGGTGCACGAGGTGGTGGATATCTTTCAGATCGGCGCCCGCAACATGCAGAACTATGCGCTGCTGGCCGAGGTGGGGCGCAGCGACCGCCCGGTGGTGCTCAAGCGAGGCCTGAGCGCGACGGTGGAGGAACTGCTCAAGGCCGCCGAGTACGTGCTGGTGGGCGGCAACCAGCAGGTGATGCTCTGCGAGCGGGGCATTCGCACCTTCGAGACGATGACCCGCAACACCCTGGACCTCTCGGCGGTGCCGGTGCTGAAGCACTACAGCCACTTGCCGGTGCTGGTGGACCCCTCGCACGCCAGCGGGCATGACTGGCTGGTGCCGGCGCTGGCCAAGGCGGCCATCGCGGCGGGCGCCGACGGCCTGATCGTCGAGACCCATCCCAACCCGGCGCAGGCGCTGGTAGACGGCCCGCAGTCGCTCAACCCGCAGGCCTTCCGGGAACTGATGGGGCAACTGCCGGCGTTTGCCCGCGCCGCGGGGAGGAGGATGTGAGCTCGGCCTCGGGCGCGCCGCCTTGCCCCCGCGTCGTGCAGGCATCCTTGCCTGCCATCTCCCGCGTAGGGCAGGCATCCTTGCCTGCCCCAGGACGGCCCTCATGCGGACGCAGGCTGGAAGCCTGCGCTACGCGGGGGAGCCTGCGCTACGCGGGGGAGCCCGCGCTACGCGGACGCGGGCTAGGAAGCCTGCGCTAACGCGGGGGAGCCTGCGCTACGCGGAAGTTCCGCCCCTACTTGAGCGCCCAGACTTCGCACATTCCCCGTCGGCCGGTCTCGGCATTCTGGGCCCAGGTGGCCGGGTCGGAGTCCACGATGGTGTACTCGCCGGGCGGCAAGGTCACATTGGGGCGCACCACCCAGTAGGCATTCCTCACCCCTCCCTGCCCGTCGGCGCCTTTGGCTGGCCAGGGGCCGAAGAGTCGGCCGTTCGCGTTGCGTAGGCCGATGGTGCCCGGGGTCTGACCCTGACCGTGGTTCCAGTGGTAGGTGCGGATCTCCACGAGGGTGCGGCGGCGGTCGAGGGTGAACTGGGCGGGTTCAGTGGCGTTATTCTCAACAGCCCACAGGTTGCCGATGGAGAAGATCAGCTCGCGCTCCCCGGCGGCAGCCGGGCCGGGAGGGACTGCGCTGCCCACCGTGAAGCGCTTGCGGGCCACCCGGTCGCCGGCGGTGATGGTCACCTCGTACTGCCCCGGCTCGAAACCTCCGGCCCGGTCGGTGCTCACCGAGAACCAGACCCAGCCGGTGCCGCCGATCTCGCGCTGCCCCGGGGAGAACTCCTCGCCACCGCGCTTCCAACTGACGCGGGCGAGCGTGTTCTGGGGCAGATTCTCGAACCGGTACAGTGCGTAGATCTTGCTGATCTGGTCGAAACTGTCGGCCACGCCCTGGGGGTTCCCGTCCACTACCTCCCGGCAGACGACGAGGTCGCCGGTCTCCGCCGAGGGGGGCGGCTCGGTCCCTGGCGTGCCGGTCGTAGGGAGGTTGCGTACGTCATAGGCCCCGTCCAGGGTGGGGAAGTACTGCTTGCCGCCCGCAGTCAAGGAGGCGGCCTGGCCGGCGGAAGTGACGCTGCCCTTGAAGGTGGTTCCGGCGTCCACCGGAAAATCCCGGAAGGAGGTCACGCTGAGGGTAGCCGAGTCCGTTGCGCGCAGCAGGCTAAAGGAGGCGGTGCCGGCGCCGGTGCCGGTGACTGTGAGGCTGTACTGTCGGTCGGCGGGGAGAAGGTAGATTTCCACCTCGCCCGAGGTGCGGATTTCCGCGCCGGAGATCTCGTTGATTGTCTGTCCGCCTACGGTGCCGACGCGGCGCCCGGCCGGGTCGGTGAAAACGGCGTCAGCGGGGCAGGTGAGCAGCCCCATGAACTTGCCGGCGGTCTTCAGCCAGCCGGTCATCTCGCTGAGCATCTTCTTCAGGCCCGGCATCACCGCGTTGACTGTTTCCAGGGAGATGGTGCGGAAGGGGCGACTCGCGCCGATTCGTCCCCCTCCCGCCCAGGTGCGGTAGTTCATGTAGGGAGGGCAGCGGAAATCGTTCCCCCACAGGCGGATCATAGGCATGGCGGCGTTCATGGCCACAGCCCGCTCGGGGAAGTTGGGGTCATAGACATAGACCAGCGGAGCCCCGAAATCGAACTCCAGATACTTGTAGGCCAAGACCGAATGCCCGGCGGGGGGCGCATTGGGCGGACTGAAGAAGTCCACAATGGTGCACAGTTTGCCGGCCTGGAGGTGCTGCTTGACCACGTTGCCGCAGCCCGCCGTTCCCTGGATGCGGCCCTGTTGCCAGTTCCAACCTGTCGCCAAAGCATCGAGAATCGTGAGCATCTGCGCCCGATGATATATGTTGATGTTCGTAGAGGCCTCGGCCAGGGTCAGCTCCTTGACCGGCTTGGCGACCGGTTTGAGGTCGGGGTTCTCGAAGTACAGGGCAGCCGTTGCGGCCATGCCGTAGCAGTGCCCGCCGGCGCCGGCGCCGGTGCTGGTGTCCAGGTAGTTTTTGAGGCGCTCGTAACTGGGGGGGAACATCGCCACCTGAAGTAGAGTCTTGGCCTGCGGAGTTTCCTGGATATTATTAAGAACGGTGGCCAGGATGCCCTCGACAGTTTCTTCCAGTTCCTGCTCCTGGAAACCGGTGTTGACGAAGGAGTAGGTATCAAAGCCCCAGGTGAAGGGCCGCCCCTGGGCGTCCTGAGCGAACCAGATGCTCAGGGTCGTCTTGCGGAGATTGTCCTGGGGAACAGGGTCGGGCCGGTCGGGGATGAAGCACTCGGCAGTGATGGTGGCATTCTCCACCGGTTTGCCTTTGAGGTCCCACATCACTGCGGCACCTGCGGTGCCTAGAGGGCCCAGGTTATCGGCAACCTTGATCGGGGGGCCCAGTTTCTCCGGGGCGGCTTCGCCTGCATACTGCACGGAGAATTGCAGCATTACGTTCTGCGCCGTGAGTTCCCGGCTGCGATTCTGCACCCACGCGGATATCCACTGCTGGTCGGCGCGAGGCTCGCGGAAGGGCGGGCCCTTGATCTGGGGCGCCAACCCTTCCCAGTCGAAATCTAGGCCTACAATGCCTAGGTCAGGCACCGGAGGCCCGGCCACCTTATTCAGCCAGGTCCTGGCCAACAGCGGGGTCAGTTTGTAGTACTGCTGGCTCTGCGCCTCGTCGTGGGCGGCATACCACTCGTCGGCAGGGAGGGGATCGCGCCCCCCGGGCGGCTTGACCTCCTCTAGCCGCTGGTTCAGCACATGCCAAATTATGTTGCGGTAGCGCACCAACTGCCCGGTGCGAGAGGCTACCCCTTGCTGATGCAGCCGGGGGTCGCCCAGGGCCTGGTCCGTGAGCGGGTCCAGACCCCAGGTGTCCCCCCAGCGGTCTTTCACCACCGCCGCCGCTACCTCCGGCGTCTCCAGAACCATCACATTGACGTCCCAGGTGGGTCTCCAGCGCAGCGTCTTTCCCTTCACTTGCGTCTGGAGAAGATTCTCTCCCACGATGCTCTCCTGGGCGAACAGCAAGAACTCGCGGCGCGCCTGGGTAGTGCCGTCCGGCAGAGTGATTCCATAAGCCTGGAGGGTGGCTTCCGCATGGATCTCCCCCTCAATGTGAAAGGGAAAAGCGGGGGTGGAGTCCGGGTTGACCAGGACGTAGTCAACCGGATTAAGGTTCTGAATCCACTCCGGGAGGGGCGGCTCTTGGGCGAGGGCACCCCCCCAGAGCAACAAACACAGGAGAACGGGGACGAACCAGCGCACCGCTGAGCGCAGGGTAAGCATCAGGACACCTCACTCGTGATCACCGGCACGAGCACTGCCGCGCGGGCTGGCCCCCCTCCGCGCCTTTTAGGAACAACTGTGCCGTCGTTACTCAGACGCTTGGGACAACCGGGCGGTTCCGGCGTGCCGCCTCGACTTGCGGCGCCTGCGGGGGAGGGTAAGCGCTGGGTTCCCCTGGCGTGGCGCAGGCTTCCCAGCCTGCGTCCGCACCTAGCGGAGGCCATCCCCGGGGCAGGCAAAGATGCCTGCCCTACGCGAGGCAGGCTGGAAGCCTGCCCTACGCGGAAGCGCGGGAGGGAAGCGGTCACACAGGGCGGCCGGGCGAAGGAGCTCCGGCCCGGTAAGTGAGGCGAGGCGGGGCACCCGGGTTACTGCGAGTAGACCGTGATCACAACCTCGCCGAGGTCGGGCGCCTCGCCGGCGCGGTCCGGGCTGCTGTAAGCCTTCACGTTGATTTCATACCGCAGTCGCTCGTCGGGCAACGCGAACAGGCGAGGGGTGGCAATCCGTACCGTGATCGTGTTGTCGTCGTTCGACCAGTGGCGGATGCCCGGCACCATGCCGATCTTCTCGCCGCCTTCGCGGAACACATCCGAGTAGATGACCAGGAAGGCGCGCTGGGAGACGGTGCCGCGGATGGGAGTGCTAGGGCCCACCACCTGGCCCTGGGTGGGGGTAGTGATGGTGACCTCAGCCGAGGCCAGCGAGACGGTGCCCAACAGCGCGAGCAACGCCAAGGCAAAGAGGGGACGGGACATTTGGGCTACCTCCTTGGATCGAGTCTAAGCACAGTCTAAGCACGGGGCCGCCCTCGGGTTCGCCCCAAGGGGACAGCCGTCGGGAGCGATTCCCTGTGGCGGCGACGTTGGATCCCAGGCCGGGGCTACCGACGCAGGCTGGAAGCCCGCGCCACGCGACAGCCGCAGGCTGGAAGCCTGCGCCACGCGGCAGCCCGCGCGTAGGGTAGGCATCCTTGCCTGCCCTGCGATGGCCTCCGCGCGCACCCAGGCGGACGCAGGCTGGAAGCCTGCGCCACGCGGGGAAGCCGGCGCCACGCGATACCGCCGGCTGGAAGCCCGCGCCACGCGATGGCGCCAAGCGTCAAGACTACTCGCCCGATCCCTGGCGATCCCGCAGCGCGCAGACAATGAGATGGGCGGCCTGCGGGAGGCTGACCGCAGCGGTATTGATGGTGAGGTCAAAGTAGTAGGGGTCGGCGGGATCCACTCCGAAGTGGGCGCTGACGAACTGGGCCCGGTCGCGGTCGGCGGTGAGCAGTTGCTGGCGGGCCTCGGCCAGGGAGAGATTCTCCTGGGCGGCCAAGCGCTCGATGCGGATCTGCGTAGGAGCCACGATGCGTACGCGCAGGGCATCGGGGAGGACGAGATGCGCGCCGCGGCCCATGATCACCGCTCGCCCGCGGGCGCGGATGGAGCGCAGAATGCGGATGAGGGCGCGCAGATACTGGGTCTCCGTGGGGCGCTGGCCCTCCAGGAGTTGCAGCAGGAGGTTTTGGAGGAATCCCGGCGACCGCTCGTCATGGGACTCGATGTACTGAGCGGGCGCACCGATGTGCTCGGCCACCTGATTGATCAGTTCACGGTCGTAGAAGTCCCAGCCCAGGGTTTCCGCGACCATTTTGCCCACCGCGGTGCCGCCGCTGCCGCGCTCGCGGGAGATGGTGATGACGCTCCCGGGCGCCCCGGCGGGCGGCTCCTCGCGCGGGTCGTGCTCTTGCAGGTACCGCTCCAGTTCGCGGCGGCGCATCTGGCGAGAGACGAGTTCGTCGGCAGCCGGCATAGGTCAACACCTCCCGGGCCCGGGCGACGACCTGGCCGTCGCGGCAACCGCGCCAGCGAGATCAGGACTTGCCAGGGCATAGTTCGCGCCAGCACGCGGGAAGACCTGCCGAAGGGA